>CAWHZN010000001.1:0-3014 GCA_963833865.1 uncultured Parachlamydiaceae bacterium
AATGTGAATATTAGAGGAATGGGTAAGAGACATAACTATGCCGTCAAAAAAAACCAAAGTTCAACAAGGTACTGAGTTCGAAAACTCTGTTGAAAAATTTTACCAATCGCTTGGCTTTAAGACAGAACATAATGTAAAAATAGGCGGACAACAGGTTGATATCGTCGCTCGTCGAAATATTAAGAAGAGGAACTGGTCAAGTAACAATTCTAGTTGACTGCAAGTATCTGAGTAGCGGCTCGGTGGATAATCAGACTGTTCACGACTACGCCGCATTTCTAAAAAACAGAAGGGACGTTGACGGCTTCACCAAGGGTGTGATTGTTTCCAATCGCGCGTTTAGCGCGGAAGCAAAGGCCGCCGCCAAAGGGAGCGGTATCCTCGAACTCAAGCGAGATTCAGAGCTTGAAAAAGATGTCTTCGATATAACGGAAGCTATGATTTCAGGTACCGAGACTTGAGCTAGAGGAAACTTTCAATCAATATATTCCATTAAATGGCTCTTCGATATTGAACGGAAAGCTAAAGAGATGGACCGATGTCGAAGAAAATCTTCTTCAATGGAGCGAAAAAGCGAATGGTGGAATAATAACGATCTTTGGGGATTTTGGATCCGGAAAAACTACGATCCTTAAGCGCCTGCAGTACAATTTACAGAAACGCTACCTTCAATCTGAAGTTCAGAAAAAAATCCCAATACTTTTCCTGCTTCGCAATAGATACAAACATTCATCGTTAGACAAATTTATTTCAACTACTCTGCAAGAGAATTATGACCAAGTAGTGCTTCCAAGGATGTTTTGGAGCAAACTTCAGCTTGGCCAATTTGTAATTCTCTTGGATGGTTATGATGAGATAAGTAACGACGTTACTAAATCAAAAAAATCAGAGATCTTTATCGATCTCCTTCCACTTCTCACAACAAAGTCACCGGCGATCATGAGTTGTCGCCCTTCTTATTTTGTAACAAAATCGGAGATATCGCAAATAATGGCGATTTTCAAAATAGCTCGGATAAATTATTTGATTATTCTGACGGCAAGATCATGCTGTCAAATAATTATGTAAAAAATATGTCGCCCAGGATAGGAGGCCACCAGAAGGTAAAGTAGGAGTAATTCATGTGCACCTCGATACCCTCAGCGTTTCTCAGATGTCACAATACTTAAAGAAAAGAGAGCATGACTTCGCTTTCGATCCAGATTTGAATGCTGAAAAGGTGCGTGAGTTTCTATTTTCCGTATGATCTCAAAGACCTGATGTCGAGACCGATCCTTCTCTCGCTGACAGTTGACACCATCATCGACGGGAAGATCGATATCAAAAAAGACACTACAATTATTGGGCCTACCGGCTTGTATGAGACTTATACTACGATACAGCTGCAACGCGATGTGGCAAATCGTCTTGAACGCGTATTAACGCTCAAACAGCGGAAGTACTCTGCTCAAGCCGCAGCTCTAACGATGCTAGAAAAGCGCAACCTAAGTGTTTCTTATGAAGAAATTCGCAATCTGATCCAGCACGGATTATCTGCGTTTCCTAACCTACCCAGTCTACCAAAGAATGTAACGCCGGATCAAATTGCATTAGATGTCTTGGTCTGTGCATTTCTTACCAGGCAAGACGACGATAGTTTCCGCTTTGTTCACAAATCATTTATGGAATTTTTCGTTGCAAATTTTTAAAAACAGGAATTAGTGACGCTTTTTCATTACACAATGTTTCTGCAGCACTCAGGATTTAAATTATTATCTTTTAAGGTATTACAGTTTCTTGCTGACTATTCCCTACTAGAAGAAGATTTCGTCGAGCAATTGGAAGCCGTATCAAACCGGATCGATCGAGATTTTTGAGCGAAGCCTTATGTTTGCACAACATTGATGTTCTTGCTTTATTTTGTCGCGAACGAATTACAGATCATCAATTTATAAAATTTACTTTAGAGCGAGCTTACTTAAAAAAATCGCTCTGGAAAAGCATGAATTCAAAAATTGCTGCCTAAACAATACCGTCTTCGAGGCGATTGATGCACAGACGTTGTCTTTGGCAATGCCATTTCGATGGGACATCGTTCCTTAACTCAACATTTAACAATTGCGAAATCTCAGCAAACTTTCAGTCCAGTCGTTTTGTTGGCCTAAAAATCAATGAAGGGTCGATCGCTTCCACCGGGCTACTAGAGATCAACGACTTCGACATCTCTAACTGGTCGTCAAACGCTGGAGGGACGTTTGAGGCCTAGGAGGACATTAAATCTGTCTTTTTTCTACAAAGGGCAAAATCTCGCATTTCCGTCCACGATTGCAAGATAAGTCATGCTTCGCTTAGAAGTACGGCGCCGTTCTCGACACGCATGGAAATTATGGACGCGCCAATCTTTGAGCTAAGCAGCTCTATAATAGATGATACTTTTATCTTCTTATTCCGGTCCACATGGACACATATCAACAGCTGATTGCAACATCGGCTATTAGTACACTCCGAGGCGTGCTCTTTGTAACACCCGACAAGAAGACTAAATTATCAGCTGAGAGTACATCGACATCCGTACAAAAAATTTCTGAAAGCCTGCTCTTTGTTTGGCAAGACCAGAGACAAGCATATCCACAAAAACCAAGACGAGATATTAAAGTCCTCCATAACTCTAAAGCGGAAGAAGAAAATCAACATTGGGAAGAATTTTTGGGTCTGATTGCAAAAGCACGCCGACCAAGAAGCAAACCGCGTACGCCAAAAACTCAGAAAGCTATCTAAACCATGCCCTGGCGGGGTTTTAAGGGGCCGAGCCCCTTAAGGCTTGCTGTGGCTGTACGCACGCCTAGATTGTTTCGCTACGCTCGCAATGACGGATGAGCGCCGCAGGCCTGAAGGAATAAAAGTTTTTGCGCCGCTTTTTTCAAAAAGCGGCTGCTGGCTTTTGTTTTGTTTACGCATGCGCCTCGAGCAGTGCCAATAACCCCTCAATGATTTCGGCGGGCTTAGGGGGGGCAGCCGGAGATGATGAGGTCGAT
>CAWHZN010000002.1:0-9021 GCA_963833865.1 uncultured Parachlamydiaceae bacterium
ACCTTTGAAAGGACAATGCTAGCAAATAAAAAACTGCCAGTAGCGCTGACAGAATTTCCTGCCGAAACCAAGAATATTTTTAGAGATAGCTATGTTTTTGATTTTCTTAATCTCCCGGAAGTGCATCAAGAAAGTGATCTCGAAAAGCTCTTTTACAAAATCTTAAGAAATTTCTTTTAGTAAGGGACCAGACTTTAGCCTTATTGGAGAAGAATATATCTTGCAAGTTGGAATGAAAGACTTTCGTGTTGATATATTGATGCATCATCGAGGACTAAATTGTTTAGTGGCTATCGAACTCAAAGTAACGGAATTTAAGCCAGAATATATGGGAAAAATGCAATTTTACCTTGAAGCTTTAGATAGGGACCTCAAGAAAGAACATGAAAATCCCAGTATTGGTATTTTGATATGTAAAACAAAAGATGATGAGGTGGTAGAATATACTTTAAGTCGAAATATTTCTCCGGCAATGATTGCGGAATATGAAACTAAACTTATTGACAAAATCATACTGCAACATAAATTACACGATATGTCACAGGACCTAAAAATTGGGTCATATTAATTGATTACCTAGAAACGAAGTGTGAGAAGTACTCTTTTCAATCCCGGTGATAGGGGTGACCGGCCAGGATTTGTTGGGCGCGATAGAGCTGCTCCATTAACAGAACGCGGACGAGCATGTGGGGCCAGGTTAATTTACCAAAGGAAAGCAGCAGATCAGCACGCTTCCTCAGAGCATCAGAATGACCGTCAGCACCCCCAATGAGGACGGTGAGGGGATCTTGAGTGGCGCCGACAATGGCGGCAAACTGCCGGCTGGAAAGGTCCTTACCCCGTTCATCCAGCGCGATAACATAGGATCTATCGGGGATTCCTTTGAGAAGAAGATCACTTTCGGCTTCCTTGAATTGGGCCGGCGGCAGGCTTTTCTTGACGACAAATTCCCGAATAGTACAAGGAAAAGTGAGGCGCTTTTGATACTCATCAATGAGCTCCTTTTCTGGGCTTTGCTTTAACTGGCCAATGGCTAAAATGGTTGTTTTCATGTGGCTGGATAGAGATTCGGAAAAAGAAATTCAACAACATCTAGGGGAAAATTCAACCTCACGGGTCCTTTCGGCGTGTCAGAAACCAAATAACCATTTTTCAAAAGAGTCGATAAGGCAGACCTGGCTTGACGCTCTTTATAGCCTGTTATGGAGGGGGCTTGACCCCTTTCTATTTCCCCCACAAAGAAGAGTTCTCGCAGGAGAGGGAACGAACCTGGCGGCATTTTCCCCTGGTGTCCATGGACTTCACACATGGTTTCTAAACGAGAGAGAAAATTCTTCAGATCAAGAAGTTCTCCCATGAAATCAATTTGGTCAATACAAACATTTAGGAAATATTCACAAAATGCATTGAGGTACTTTTGAGACAGAGCACCTCTACCATCATAATCATTAAGACGAGGGAGATCTGCTTCTGCAAGAAATCGTTTATAGTCTTGGACGGTACGAGCCAATCCTCGTGAAACAGACCAAAGCTCATCCGCAATCCCTAAGGATCTCAAGAATGCGTGCGAAAATAGGCGAGCAACGCGACCATTGCCATCATAGAAGGGGTGAATCCAAAGGAGTCGATGATGTGAAGCTGCTACGGCGATAATTTGGCGCAGTTTACTGTAACGGCTGGGGTCGTAGGCTTGGGAAAACCTCTCAAGATACTTGGGCAGTTCCTCAGCGGTTGGGGGAATGTGTCTTCCAATTTGGACGCCTGATTTTCTGAGTTCACCAGGCTCAAAGCGAATTACCTCGCCTGTTTGTGGGTTTTTCGCTTCCAGGAGTTCAGGCGGTAGTCTTGAGCAAAACTCTTTGTGGAGCCAAGAAATAAAATCTGTGGTCGTAATAGGCGTATCTAATGGAAGAGTATCAATGAGAGTTTGAACTTCAATATGAGCTCGGGCTTCAAGTTGAAGATTGCGCTTTTCGGGTTGCGTTTCATAGTCTGCATGAAGGGCTCTGTCGATATCACGGGGATGGGTGTAGTGTCCCTCAATCAAATTGCTATAATAGCAATTCATGGAACGGACAATGCTTGCGAGACTTTGCTTGACGATTGGATTGATGGAGGCCGCTAGGGTATGGGTCTTTGTAGACAAGTCAAAAGCAATATTCTCAAGGAGCTTTTCGCCCTCTTGGGGCATAAGTGGATCCATGGAATATGTCACAATTTTGCCGATCTTTTATTGTCATCTAATCCTTAGTTTATATGGTTTTTTTGATAGGTGCAACGTATTTTTTGCCGATCTTTTTGCCGATGTTGGGGTGTTCAAGCGCTAACAGCTTCGTTGGCGGGGCCGGACCACATTTTTTCTAGATTATAAAAGGTGCGGATCTCGGGGCGGAAAAGGTGAACAATCACGTCAAAGGTATCGATGAGGACCCAGTCGCCTTGTTGCTGTCCCTCAATGGTCACGTGTATGCCGTGTTTTTTGAGCACTTCACGGAGTATTTCCGCCATGGCGCCGACTTGCCGACTGGATTGACCCGTTGCGATAATGAAGTAGTCAGCAATCGCCGTTTTTCCGGTTAGATCAATGGTGACGATATCCTCAGCTTTTTTATCATCGAGTGTTTTTACGATAAGGTCACAGAGCTCTTGCGTTGTTAGTTTGTTTGCGGTGGGCGTGTTTTTGGACTTCATAGCTGACTCTCTTAAAATAAATTTGAGTCTCTTTATAGCGTATTCCATTAGGAAATTCAATCATTAACGGCCTAATGCTTGCGGATAAAAAAACGGGAGATAAAATGATTTGACAGAATTATTTAATTTTTGTTACACCGGTAAATGTAGATGTTAGGAATGTGTCTACGGTTTACAAACTCCCAAAAAATGAGTGCTTGACGAAGTGGTTGCGTTTTTTTAGTAACCCTCAAAAAGACGAAACGAGATCCACGGATCAAGCGTTTCTAAGGCCTTGCTTACGCAAGACCAAGAAACTCTAGTCCGAGGATGACACTTCCGGGAGGTGATAGCATTCACCGAAGGGGTTCTTTTTTGCATCTACTATCAACAAGAGTGTCATCCTCGGACTAGATGGAGTCGGTTTTCGTAGAAAACCTACGGAATCTTGATCCGTGGATCTAAAGACAAGGTTAGACAATAAAGGAGCGTCAAATGCTATCTTGGTTAAAAAGTCCATGGGCTGATGGTCGTTCAAGGGTTTCTAAAAAAGCAAGTGTTGTGGCGCCGTTGGTGGCGTTCAATGTTTTGGGTCGGCCGGTGTGGACGCCAAGGCGATATGATTCCCTCGCCCAGGAGGGCTATCAGAAAAATGTCATTGTTTATCGCTGTGTAAACCTTATTTCCCGAGGATTGGCTAGTGTGCCTTGGCTTTTGTACAGGGGGGAGGAGGAGGTTTTTGAACATCCTTTGTTGACGCTTTTGAACTCTCCCAGTCCTCGTCAAGCTGGGTCCGCCTTCATGGAGGCAATGGTTGGTCATTTGCTTTTGTCAGGAAATACATACATCGAGGCAGTTTTTGAAGGCGGAGGCACTGTGCGCGAGTTGCACCCGCTTCGGCCCGATCGGGTGACCATTATTCCTGGAGCGAAGGGCTTACCAGCTGCTTATGAGTATAGCGTCAATGGAAAATCTTGTCGCATTGCTTGTGATTCACAGACGGGGGAATCTCCGATTCTCCACCTCAAGCTTTTTCACCCGCTGAATGATTGGTATGGCATGAGCCCTGTGGAGGCAGCGGCCCAATCTGTGGATCAGCACAATGCTGTCGCTGGCCACAATTTGGCCATTCTTCAGAACTCTGGTCGTCCTTCAGGAGCTTTGATGGTGCCGAATGGATTGACCCATGAACAACGAGAAACAGCCCGCGAAGACATTAGGCAGCTCCATCAAGGGGTTCATAATGCTGGCAAGGTTATTGTGATCGAGGGGGAGTGTAAGTGGCAGGAAATGGGACTTTCACCCAAAGATCTGGATTTTATTGAGGGTAAGAACTTATCGGCACGAGAGATTGCTCAGGCCTTTGGTGTGCCACCCATGTTGGTTGGTGTGCCGGGAGATGCGACCTTTGCCAATTACAAGGAAGCACGGTTTCACCTATGGGAAGATACGATTATCCCTTTGCTGGAGTATGTTGTTGCCGAATTCAACCTTTGGTTGGTTCCCTATTTCGATGAAAAGCTGCGTTTGAGCTATGACCTGGATTCCATCCCAGCCTTGGCACCGCGACGGGAGGCAGCCTGGGCGAAAGTTGCCGGCGCGGATTTCTTGACGGTTAATGAGAAGCGGCAGGCGGTTGGGTATACGCCGCTTGAGGGAGGGGATACTCTAGCGTAACACACAATTTCCGTGCTTTTTGATTTCCTGATAGAGAGCATCAGGCGCGAGATCAACTTCACCTGGCCAGGCTATTGTACCCCCATCGATGAATACTTGCTCGAAAAATTTAGGGTCTTTTAGAGGTTCAAATACACCAGTAAGATGTTCTGGCTTAAATATGACACGGCCAATTGTGCCATCATAAAATTGGATTTTCACTGTTAAGTTCTGCTCAGGCTTTGCTTTAATGATGTCCCAGTGCATCTTGACGTACCTTTACTGAAGTGGTTTAATTTTATGTGGTTGTTGTTTGGATTGGCAGAGACGCCAATCTTCTAACAGTTCAGTCTGGTGTAATTCAGTCCAATCTAAGACTAACTGAAGAGCTCGACGTGGTAGCTTGCCTTCAATAAGGTTTAACTTTTCAATACCAATTACAGCCTTGAATTCTGCGTATTCAGCATGAAAATGCGGTGGTGTATGATCATCAAAGAACATTTTTATAATAATACCGTAGAAAACACTGATTGTTGGCATGATCAAAACCCCATGACCGTATTGTCTTGCTAATCATCTGACAAACAAAACACTTTTCCAAATAATAACACAAAATTATGTATCAACACAACGGAGAAACATCATGACCTACAAACAACTAGATCTTCCTTTGTCCTTGAAAAGTCTTGAACCTACGGGGCTTTTCATCGGCTATGCCAGCATTTTTGATGTGATTGATCGTCATCGAGAGCAAGTGGCCAAGGGAGCCTTTCAGAACTCTTTGAATGTCTGGAAAGAGCAAGGTCAAATGCCCAAGATGCTGTGGCAGCATGACGTGAAAAATCCCATCGGATTTTGGCACAGCATTGTTGAGGATGAGCGAGGGTTGCTGGTGAAGGGGCAATTTCTCTTGGACCTGCAACAGGGCCGTGAAGCCTACAGTCTTTTAAAAAATGGTGTTGTCGATGGGTTGTCCATTGGATTTATGTCAAAGAAATCCCGACAAGACACAATCAAGAAAACCAGGGTTTTGGAAGAGGTGGATTTGTACGAAATATCATTGGTGACGTTTGCAGCGAATCCGCTTGCCAAGGTTACGGATGTTAAGGGCGTGGATGAGGAGGAAGAGGAGTTGGTAAGAGAGATAATGAGGCTAGGGCGATTATTTAGGGATACGGGGTAGGAATCAGGAGTCATGACATTACCCCCTCCGTCAGGAAGTCAGAGGGAAATTTTTAAACAACTATAGGAGATTATTATGACAACAACTATCGTTCGTGAAGCCGTGGAAGAGCTGAACCACGCCTTTGAAGAATTCAAATCAGCAAATGATGAGCGTCTTAAATCCATAGAAAACAAGGGAAGTGTGGATCTTCTTTTGGAAACAAAAGTTGATCGGCTTAACCAACATTTGGATCAAGCTTCTGAACGTTTAGGGCGACTGGAAGTGGCAACAGGGCGGCCAGCCTTGTCGTACGAGAAAACGACCGTCAATGGATCTGCCTTTTCAACCTACGTGTGCAAAGGAATTGAGACTGAGCTGGAACAAAAGGCACTGACCAGTACCGATGAAGCGAGTGGTGGGTACTTGATCCCCCGTGAGATGGAGGATCAGATTCAGACGGTTGCCCAAAGTCTTTCCCCTATGCGAGCAGTTTCGCGGGTGACAAGTATTTCAAGCGATGCCTTAGAGTTGTTGGTTGAAAAGGGCGAAGCCAGCGTGGGTTGGGTTGCCGAAACCGCTGACCGTCCAGAGACGAAAACACCAGAGTTGATGAAAGTCAAAATCCCTGTTCATCAGGTTTATGCTAAACCGCGGGCTAGCCAAAAGCTGCTGGATGATTCCCGGATTAACATAGAGTCGTGGCTTGCCGAAAAAATAGCGGAGAAGATGATTGCTGTGGAAAATGCTGCTTTTATTAATGGCACCGGAGAAGGTCAGCCAAAGGGCTTTTTAAAATACGAGTCCGTTGATCTTGGAAAGGGTGACTGGGGTAAGTTTGAGACTGTTAAGTCTAAGATTGACGGTGGTATTGAAAATTCTGATATCCTGATGGATGCATTCTATGCCCTCAAGGCCCAGTATGTACCGGGAGCGGCTTGGCTCTTGCCACGGTCAGCTTTGGCGGCCATTCGCAAGCTGAAGTCTTCGCTGGGTAGGTATATTTGGCAGCCGGGACTGACCGCTGGAACGCCGGGACTTCTCTTGGGGCATCCTCTGCATATTGCTGACGATATACCCGCTCTCATTCCTGGAAGAGCTAGTATTTCTTTGGCCTTTGGGGATTTTAAGGCAGCCTATCAGATCGTCGATCGTTCAGGGATTCATGTTCTACGGGATCCCTATAGTGCAAAGCCTTATGTGGAGTTTTACACGACAAAACGGGTTGGGGGAGATGTTATCAATTTTGAGGCTCTCAAGTTGATCAATTTCGCTAAGGAGTAATAAAATGATCCATCAGACAAAAAAACCTGAAAAGTGTCCAGTCAGTCTGGCAGAGGTCAAGGCGCATCTGCGCCTTGACCATGCTCATGAAGATGATTACTTGGAAGGATTGATTCTGGCAGCGACGACCTGTGTGGAGGACTATACAGGGCGATCGTTTCTGCAGCAAACGTGGCGCGTGATTTGGCGGCGGGATCCGGCGGCGAGCGGTGGCTTTTGTTCGGATGGAGGCCATCAGGTGGCGCATGGTGGCGGGGGATATCGCGTCATCGATTTGCCTTGTCCGCCTGTTTCGGAAGTTCTTTCTGTCACGGCCCTTTTCCCAGGTAATAAGAGGAAAGAGATCAAGGACTATCAGGTTATGACAAATCAACAGATCCCAAGGGTCTTGTTGATGGATGTCTATGATGCTGTTGAGGTGGAGTATCTGGCGGGTTATGGGAAAAACCCAGTGGATGTTCCACCGCCTCTGCGCCAGGCTATTCTGATTTTGGTGGCCGATTGGTACGAGAATCGTGGGGTTGTTGGACTGCCCATTGAGAGTTCCATGGGACTTTTGCTGCGGGCTTATCGCGTTGTAGGAATGGTGTGATGATAGGGAGTTTGAGACAGAAGATCATTTTGCTCAAGAGAAAAATCAAAGAGCAAGAGGATGGAGAGTTTGAAGAAACTTGGCAAGAAGGAGATACGGTTTGGGCGCAGGTAACTGCTTGCAAGCAAAAGGATGGGGGAGAGGGCGAGGAGTGGGATGGTCAAATCCTTGCCACGACTTATGCTGTGAAAATTCGGTTTCGAAAGGGGAGTTTTGTCCGCATCAAGTGGGAGGATAGGGTATTGAGGTTGGTGAGCAAACCTCAGGCTGATCCTGAGAAGCGTTGGCTGGAATTTTTGGTGAGGTAGGAAAAATAGGTTTGGTCAATCTTGGAGGTCACTCTATACTGGTATAGATTTTTCGACCTTTTTGAAGGGGCTTTTGTATGTTTAAACATCTGAAAAATGTGGCTTTTCTTGTGGCCTGTTTTTGTCAAGCATCATATGCCTCTCAAGCTCCCCGTTCCTATATGATGGCTGAATGTGATCCTGCTGCAGTTGCTGAAATAAATGCGATGAAAAGAAGTGCTGTAGATAAACTATTCTCTGACAATGTCATAAATTTTAGGGGGAAGATAGAATTAAAAAAGGATGGCATGAGAGATACAACGATAAATGAAAACAATCAGGTTTATCACTTAACACTCAGCGATGATTTTTTTGCTAATTTGGATCAGAGACCATTTGGGAATAAAGAAAACGATTACAATATTGAAATATTGAATTCTGCTTTTGAAAAGGTTAAGTTTAAAGTTGTAAATATTAGGCAGTTACAGGCTTTTTTAGCACTGGATCTTCACAAAGAGTACATCCAAAAAGATAGGAATAATGAACTTAATGCGGTTGAAAAACAGATGTTGGATAGTGCAATTGGTATGTTCAACGATGATTTTAAACCTCATGTATCTATCTATAAGATGTTTGATTCAGATGCGAGGGAAAGGGGCTATTTTAAAGCGTATGTGGTTTCAGTTGATGAAAAGGTGACGGAGTTTAAATCTAAATTACTTAAGTCTATTAAAGATGAATTGCATCAAAGCAATAGGTCAAAAGCAAAAAGAATAGAAGAAGTAATTTTAAATTTTCTTAGAAATAAAAAATATGATAGAAACGAATTTTATAATAAAGTTTGCCTTGAAGTAGCTATGCCGAAATTGAAAGAAAGAAACAAAGACCTTTTAAATCAAAAAAAGAGGGAAATTAATATTAATATTCCGCCAAGAAAAATTTTTATAAAATGGCTGGAAAATTATCAAGTTGGACAGGAGTTAAATGACAAAATGTTTGAGTTGATCCTTAAGATGGCTGGGGTGGAGGAGACCACGATTTATTCTGATTTGGTTAATTCTTCTACCTTAACTGCTGGACAGTGGAAAAATCTTGAGGACAATCTTAATGACCTGCTCAGAGATCAAAACATGACAGTAAGCTTTTTAGGTGTAAGAGGTTAGGTTTTTATTAGATATTTTGGTGCACAGCAACCTATTGGAGAACTACTCCAAATCAGTCACCTCAAGGATCAGGTTAAAGGTCTTGTCATCATACCGTAATGAGAATGTCTTCCCCATTCTTTCAAGGCGTTTGAGGAAGTTATCCTCCTTGTCCTCACGAAGATTTGTGAGAGCAAGTTTGGGGATTTGGTTAAGGGGAGCTTGGCT
>CAWHZN010000003.1:0-21296 GCA_963833865.1 uncultured Parachlamydiaceae bacterium
AGTTATAGAGACAAAATGAAACGGGTTAAGCAAGCCTTTGAAGAGGTTCAGTCAAAAGCAATCCTAGAACCAACGCTTGCAAACATCCAAGATTTTAGGAAGGCCCAGAATCACGTAATGGACCAATCCTCCAAATTTGCGGAAATGTTCATGTTGACTTCAATCTTATCAGCTGATGGATACCGAGAATCGGAGCAACCATTTCCCCATCATCGCCAAATTCATGAAGAAAAGGAAGAAAAGAGGTTGGATCAAAGTATCCGATCTCTTGCGAAAACTCACGGTCTTTTCTTCATTTTTAAAACAGACTGTCCTTATTGTCATAAGTTCGCCCCTCTCATCCGACAAATCATGAAAGAGTATGGTTTTGAGTGTAAGGCTATATCGAAAACGGGTGAACCTTTACCTGAGTTTCCAGAGACTGTTGCGGATAATGGAACTATTCGCATGATTAATCCCGAGGGGATTTATCCGGCATTGTTTCTAGTGAATCCAACAACAAGCCAAGTCATCCCCCTATCCAGAGGACTTGTTAATCTGAGTCAACTCAAAGAGAACTTTAAAACGATCTTACAGTATTTAGGAAGGAGTGTATCATGATCTTTGGCATTCACAAGTTTATATATTATGCCGTTGGAGATTGGACAGGACAAAATTTTGCCCGTAATCGGAATAGACTTGATCTGGGTAATGGTCTCTATTTCTTGGAAGAGTCTGAACAGTGTGTGGATCAAATTGGAGAAGCTGATCTAGTTGGAGAAGCTGATCTAAGTTGTGGATTCGATGAGAAGCTGTGCTTTAAACCAAATGAGAGTAGAAGCTACGTTGCAGGTCAGTTTTGGACCCGATCAAGAAGTGTTGAATATGTAACGATTCCTTCCAAAAATGGACCCTTCGGAAAATGGCGAAGGTTTTATGTCCCTTCCTCCAACAAGAAGAAATCTGTTTTTAAGGGTAGAAGTGATAAAAGAAAATTCCCCCAACGAAAAGTCAGTTGGAATTTAATGAAGAAGATTCAGAAGACATCCCTTTTGTTCTTAATTACCTTGCTATCATTTGGACAAATTCCATCCAAAGCCAATGCTCTTGATAAGTTCTTTCAAAGCTTAGGAGGGCAAGTAAATACATCATCTCCTGGGGCTTATCATGATCAAGCGGCTGGGTATTATACAGGAGGTGGGTATGTCATGCGTCAGGCAAATGGGGGTGTTCAGCCCATTAACCTCAGTCTTCCAAAATTGGGAGTTGGTTGTAATAACCTCGATATGTACTTTGGGTCCTTCTCATTCATTGGAAAGAGTGAGATGGTCAAGCTTCTCCGTCAAATTGGGTCTGGTACTGCTACTTACGCTTTTCAGTTGGCCTTAAAAACCATGACGCCTCAAATTGAAAATACTCTCGTTGCAATTCGAAAACAAATGCAAGACGCCAATTCTCTCATGCTGAACTCTTGCCAGATGGGTCAACAGATTGTTGGAGGACTGTGGCCCAAAGGAACGGCCGCTAGTGAGCAAATTTGTATGGATAACCAACGTGGAGATAATGAGGATTGGTTTGGAGCCAAGGACCACTGCAAGAAAGCTGATGCTATGAACTCTGGTGTTCAATCAGCTTCAGTCAAACACAAGGATTTGATTGTTGGAGAATACAACCTTGTTTGGCACGTCCTAAAAAAGATGGATGGATATAGCAATAATAAGGATTTGGCCTATTTTGTCATGTCTGTAACAGGAACTCTTTTGTCTGTTAAAGACGGGTCCGGTTATCGTTTACGGGTTATTGAACCCAGAGCCGATCAAAAGGATTTTATAGGGGCTTACTTAAAGGGAGGAACAACGACCCAATTGGAGTGTGATGAAACAGATAAATGTCTGGCTCCCAAAGTCAAGCAAGTCACCATCAGTGAAAGCATGGACTCGAAAACCCCGCATATGAAGGCAAAAGTCCTTCAAAAAATCACTGAATTGAGAACCAAGTATATGACGAAAGAGAATATTACAGAGGAAGAGCTGAGCTTTTTAAATGATGCAGTGAATCTTCCTGTTTATCGTTATATACAGGTTAGCGTGGCTGCTGGGTCCACCTTTTTGATGCAGGATTCCGCTGAATATATTGCGGCCATGGTTCTTCTCACTCAGTTTGATCGGGTTATGAGCGAAGTTATTGAAGCAGTTGATGCTCTTCAAAAGATTCAGCTGGAAGATACAGCCATTTCAGATTTTAAAAAGAACCTGCAAAGCGCCAGAGCACGCGTTCAAGCTTTGTTGATTGGGGCAAATGCAGGCTCCATTTCGTCTCTTAATGCGACTATCAGAAGCATTGAGCAATCGATCATTGCGAAAAACTCGTGAAAGAGGAGAGGGGTGGAGTGAAGATATCTAAAGGCAAGGCCGTTACACATGGGTAGTTTTGATTATGGAGTTTACGTATACGGCGGCGGAGAGATTTTATGGCAGGTCTTTAATGGCATTGCCATTTTGTTTCAGAGTAAAAATCCCTATTTCACGTCTGTTGGGACGATTAGCGTTGGTGTTGGGCTTATTTATGTGGCTTGGATTGCAGTTCCCCAAGGATCTGTGTCCATTTTCTTTAAATTTTGGTTTGTTCCAACCATTCTTTTGATAACGCTTTTTTTTGGCCCTAAGTCTTCTGTCCATATTATCGATGAGGTTGATCCAGATTTTAAATATAGTAAGGTTGACAATATTCCTGTTGGAATTGCAGCTGTTGCGGCTCTTTCTTCTCAAATTGGTAAATACTTGGCCGAAACTGTTGAGGCGGTTTTTAAGCAACCGGATGCCACGCGTTTTACACGTGTTGGTACGATGTTTGGATCCAGATTGGCTCATGAAGCTTCGAGGTTGACTATTAAAGACCCCCTCATGCGAGAAAACATCAAGGATTATGTCAGACAGTGTTTTACCTGGCCTTATGTTTTAAGCAACATTGAGCCAGGCAAAAAAGCAGCCCTTGAAAGTGATGATATTTTTGGATTTATCAAGGGTAACCCTCATCCTCTCTTGGGGGTCTATTGGCGGACATCCAAGGGGACAACATTTCAAAAATGTAGCGAGTGCACCAAAGTTGTTGAAGAAGCTATTAAGATTGAGGTTGGCTCTGGCCTGGCTTCCTTGACGTCAAAACTGTTTGGCAGTGCTGATTCAGAAAAAGCAACGAGTAGGCTTAAAAACTACTTTGGGGAGGCTTGGCAATCCATTGCCAAAGGCTCCAGTGGGGCCGCTGAAATCATTCAACAAGAGTTGATGCTTAATGCCTATCGAGAGGGATTGCAAGACAAGAGGGATGAGTTTGGCATGGGTCGAACTGATCCAGAGCTCATTGGCCTAAACGCAGCTCGAGGACAGGCTTATCAGAACCAATCGTTCCTGGTTAAGGCTGCTCTTTCTGGAGCTCAGATTGTTACGCTTCATACAATCCTTTTTGCTCTCTCTTTGATCTTTTTTACAGTTGCAGCACCACTGACCTTTTTACCAAAAGGCCTCTCTCTTTTAGGGACTTGGTTAAAGGTTATGGCTTGGCTTTCTGTTTGGCCCGTCCTTATGAGTGTTCTTAATTCTATTGGGTGTCTATATGCTGCTAAAGCTGGAGCTTCTGCTATGATTGGCAGTGGTACTGGTCTTAATCTTTTAACTCAAAATGGTTTAGCGGATGCGGCTTATGATGCCTATTGTTGGGTATCTGGATTGCAGTATTCCGTGCCGTTTTTATCTTGGGCCCTCGTGAGTGGCGGAGGGTATGCGTTTTCTCATTTAGCTTCATCCTTGACACAAGGAGGGGAGTCTTTTGCAGGCAAAGCTGCGGGGGAGATGGTTGATGGGAATGTGTCTTTTGATTCTCAAAGTCTTCACACAAAATCTGTAGCTAACTCTCAAATGGCACAACAACAGTTGGGGGCGGCTTTTAATTATGGCTCCAGGTTTGATGATGGAAAAGTAGCATCACTCATTGGTCCAAATGGTCAAGTAACCAACCAGGAACATCTCACAAGCCTTGGGACAAATGTTAGTACTAACGATGCCTTTACAGCTGCTGCGGGTATGAATAGCCAAATAGCTCTACAATCAGCTCAGAACTTTAACCGTATGAAGGGAGAGCAAGTTAATGCAGGGACAAACGAGCTTTTCTCTTTAACAGGAAGCATTGCCCAACAATATGGACTGACGGAAACGTTTGGAGACGGTAAATCAGCCAGTGCCCAGCAGTCTTTTGCCCAATCTATGGACACAGTTAAAAAGTTCGCAAAGGACCATAATATCAGTGAGGACAAGGCGTTCAGCTTGATTTTGGGGGCTGGAATAAGTGCAGGTGGTGGAAAAGGAAGCGGTGGTGGTAGTGGGTTACTTGGAAAAATAGGGGGCTTATTGAGTGTTGGTGCTGATGCAAGAGGACAATTCTCAGCAGATGGCAGGAACAACGAGTCTATCTCTAAGCACATTCAAAGTGGGGAGGCCAAACAATTTGCAGATAACCTAAGTCATGGGTTGCAATATTTAGAAGACAACAAAGGTTCCATAAGCGATAATTCTCAACGACAAAAGATGGACCAAGTTCAAGAGAGCTTTAACAAAGCTCAACAATACTCTGATCAAGAATCTGCAAGCCTTCAACAATCCCGCATGTGGAGCCAGACGGCCTCTACGATGGATCAGAAAAGTCTTTCAACAAATCAAAATATCAACGACGAAGTTTTAGAACATGTTGCAGGCAAAAGGTTTGGGGGAGATATGAGAGCTGCTGCGGCGTGGCAAAGTCAAAACCCTTCTGGTTACCTCGAAGCAGCAGGAAATTATATGCAGGATCGGAAACAGGGTCTTTCGTCTTTTGCTCACGAGAATGGGTCTGTCTCTCCAGACATGGTAAGAGGCAGTTACAAGCAGGTTAGTGATAAAATTACAGGACCTACCCACGAGAACGTGCATGCCTTTAAACAAACACAAGGATTTGAAGCAAGTATAGAAAATTTAGAATCCAAAACTGAGGACTATAAAGGTAAAACACGACAACAAATCAGTGGGATTAAAGTGCGTGTTGATAAAGGGGATATTCAAAAGGACATAAGATCAAAAGATCAAGAGTTTGAGACTGAAAACGAGACATACCTCATCACCAAGGCGGGAAGGAAGATGTGGAATGGTTAGAAAACTGGTTGGGAATTTTAATCGTTGTGTATTCCACTTGTCGAGTTTGTTTGGACAATGCAAACCGATTATTGATCAAGTTGTCGGAAGCTGCGTTGTACAGAGAACCTCCGGGCAAATCATGAGGGGTATCATGGTAACTGTCCCCAATTGGGTAAGGGTATTTAATTTTACCAAGAAGTTCAGCTATCGCGAGGATCAAAAATGTAGAAAGACCATAGGTGAGGGGCAAGGAAATTTCCTGGAAAAATTGATTCTGACTGGAAGAGAAAACTATCCAGTAGGCTATGCCTCCAAGAATAATAGCAATTCTTCTGACGTTTACAATGAAGGAAGCGTATGTGTTCATCTCTTTGGGGGTAATATTGAACAACTTAAAATAACTTTCTGGGACAGTTTCAGATTCCTTAAAGCCTCTGACGTTAAAAAGCCACCAATCCCAGAACAAGGTAGCAAAGATATGAGTCATGGTAAAAACAAACATATCTCCTGTGAAACAAAGGATGGGAATGCTCATCAGACACGACCTGAAAAAGCGTCGATTCCTGTAAAACCTAATTCGGGGAGGCTCTTCAATGGAAATATCAGCCTTATGATTTTTAATGGTTATATTCTTAGCTGGTGCCATTTCTTGACCTCCTTGAATGCTCTCATGCCATCCAATCCTTATACTATGATTTTACCTTTCCTATCTCTGTCAATCCATTGCTTTTGTTTGAGTAAATTGATGTTTTAACCATTTGTTGTAGGAGAATCACAATGAGTTATGAAAAAAGCTATCAAGACCACTACCGTTGGATGGATGAGGCTGTCTCGCAGAGAATTGAACCCCTTGCTAAAACTCTTCTTGGGGAGCCAACTTTTAAAAAATACACGGAGTGGCGTTATGGAACTAATGGCAGTCTCTTAGTCCATATTGAAGGGCCAAAACAAGGAAGATTTGTGGATTTCGAGGCTGGGACTCAGGGGAGTTCTCTTGATCTGATTACACGTCAAACAGGGTATACAGGAACAGCTTTAAGTCGTTGGGTAAAAAGTTGGCTTGGAGAGGTGCAACCAAAGAGGCCACCGCCATCATGGACGCCAATCTTTCCTGTTCCCTTCAATACTCTAGAGCCTGAGATTTTGAGGTGGCCTTTAAACTACATGCTCCAGAATCGTCAAGAAACAGGGCGGTATACCTACAGAGATTTGGAAGGAAATTTACTTGGATATGTTGTTCGTTTGGAAGCTCTGAAGAAAGGGGAGGGGCCTGCAAAAGTAACTCCCATGCTGACCTTTTGCAAAAATGAGTTTGGGCAGCAGTTTTGGCGGTGGAAAGGGTTTGGAGAGAACAGGTTTCCTTACGGTGCAGAAAAGCTTAAAGAGGTGGGGAAGCCCATCCTCATTGTTGAGGGAGAAAAAAACAGCGAATGCAGCGCAAGCGATTTTTACTAATCTTATCGTTATCAGCTGGTCTGGTGGCGCAGGGTCTGTTCACAAGACAGACTGGTCCCTCTTAATAAATAGAGATGTGATCATTTGGCCAGACCATGATGGGGCAGGGTATCGAGTGACCAACAAGCTTTATGATTTACTAGCAGAGGAGAATGTCAAATCTGTCCGCATCGTGACATTGCCAGAGGATACACCTCCTAAATGGGATTTGGCTGATCTAATTCCTGAGTCTTGGACTCCCCAATTTTTTCAATCCCTCCTTCAAGAAGCCCTTCAAGGAGAACAACGATGAGTAATGGCTATTTGAAGTTAGATATGACAAGGCGTTGTATTCCATATGGTCCACAGATGATGTTGAGTTTGTTGCGACACTGTCAAAACAATCCCACGCTTTTTTCTAATTCACTGTTGCAGGAGAAACCATATGAGTTACGGTAAAACGTTCACGCGTGGAGGGCAAGTTACCCTTCATAATTTGAGAATGTTCAGGCAAGTGGCCAACGTTACTCTGGTCATAGCGATTCTCGTAAGTGTCTTCTTCTTTGGTTTAAAAACTTACCTAGACACGACTGTATATCAACGGAATGTTCTGCTATCTTATGTCTGGGCTACCATTAAGCTAGAGCTCACCATCAACAAAGGTAAACCAACTCAAGACTTTCAACAACCCAATGGTCAATGGATTACAATTAAGTCTTTGGACATCAAAAACCATCCCTCTATCAAAAGGCAAGTTGATCAATTTGAAAGAAAAGTAATCCAAAACGGTCTGAATTCGGGATGGCTCTTTTTGACAACGATATTCCTTATTGGCTGTTTTTGGGTAAGACGTGGAAATGCAAAAAAAGAAAAAGAAATTCTGTCTGGTACAGAGGTCGTTGATGCCGAGATATTGGCCAAGATTATTAAAAACCAAGGAAATGCCTCTGATTACACACTTGCAGGCGTTCCTCTCATTAAAAACAAAGAGCTTCAGCATATTCTTGTTGCAGGAACGACAGGAGCTGGAAAAACAAACTGTTTTCATGAATTGTTGCAACAGATTCGCTCCAAAAATCAGCGAGCTATTGTCGTTGATGTGACTGGCGATTATATCGAAAAGTATTACCGTCCAGGAAAAGATAAAATCCTCAATCCTCTTGATGAACGATCTGAGCCTTGGAATATCTGGGGGGAATGTCCAGAACCATTTCATTTAGATAACTTAAGTGCTGCTCTTTTTCCCCAACAAACAAAAGAGTCCTTTTGGTCAAATGCAGCACGTACAATTTTTAGTGTAACTGCGCAAAATCTTCGTGAGCTGGGATCAACCAGCACAAAAGACCTTTTAGAGTATACAACCATGAAACCTCTTCATGAGCTTCAAGATTTTTATGCTGACACAAAGGCTGCAGCTCTCATGGACCCAAAATCTAAAGAAACAGTATCTTCCATTCGCTCAACACTGGCAGTTAGCATTCAGTGCCTTGAACATTTAGAGGATACACATTCACCATTCTCTATTCGAGATTGGATACGAGAAGATGAGGGGGAGGGATGGTTGTTCTTATCGACTACGCCAGAAATGAGAGAAACCTTAAAACCACTCCTGTCGACCTGGGTGGCTGTTGCTACAAAATCTCTCATGGGACTCAAGCCTTCTCCAGATCGTCGCTTATGGTTTGTGATTGATGAATTACCAGCACTAAACAAACTGCCGGATTTTCAGACAATGCTTGCTGAAGCAAGAAAATATGGGGGGTGCGTTTTGGCAGGGACACAAGACCTATCGTTACTTGACGAAATCTATGGTTACAATCTCGTCAAATCGATCTCAAACCTCTGCAGCACGAAAGTTGTGTTTCGGATAGCTGGATCAGATGTTGCTGATCGGATGTCAAAATGGCTAGGAACACAAGAGATTTCAGAGTCTGTCGAACACATTTCATATGGAGCCCACCAAATGAGGGACGGGTGTCTCTTAATGATCAGCGTAAAGAGAAGGCAGCTGTTAATGCAGACAAGTTAATGAAGCTGCCGGATTTAGAGGGATACCTGAAGGTTCCGGGGGACTATCCAATTGCGAAGGTGAAATTTGAGTATCAGGAATTGAAAAACATTGCGGCACGGCTTGTGCCGCAATTAGGAAATGGTGGTTTGAAGATCGTTAGTTCGGACAATTTGAGTGCAATTCAAGAAACTTCATAAAAGAATAAAGTGCGGATTCTCTGGTTGCAAAAATAGGGTTTAAGTATCTGACAAAGGTTCCAGGCGATTACCAAATTGCCGAGTCTCAAGACTCGAAATGTATGGCTGAGTGGGTTAGAAGAATGGCAGTAGTAATGATGAGGAAGTTGAGGCCATGTAAGAGCAACGGTTGAGGAAATCAATGAAGATGCCTGAATCTGTGAGAAAACCCGCCCAGGAATTAACCTGAACGGGTTGGTGGTTTCTAATATTCTTGAGGAAGCATGAGAACATTGTTACAGAAATAAAGCATAATTTCATCCAGGGGAAAATCTGTATAGGGTATTGATTTTGAGAAGACGACATGGTCATTTCCATCTTCACAGATGAGCTTAGCTGAACTGTTAGGTTTGACTTTTAGCTTCCAGACTTGGAATCCTTCAGATTTTATAGCTGTTTTGACTTGAAGAAAGCAAATTTCATCGATGAGCCAGTAAGCACCGCCTCTATTTGCGACATATTTGATTCCATCTGTATAACACATCTTAGAGATAAACCAGTGGCGGTGCCAAGTACCTATGTCGGTAAAATTGTTGAGATCATTTTTGTTAAGGTTGTCTTGCGTCATAATCATTCCTCCTTTAGTTACCTCCACATCGAAGGCGTCGGTTGAAAAAACTGAAGCCTAAAGCCTCATAGTCAACCCCCGACACGGGAGCATCGCGAACGGAGCGGGCTGGGGGTTGACTATGAGACTGCTTCAGCTAGAAACACGCCATACTTCGCTGTGGAGGTAACTAAAGGAGGAATGATTATGGCACAAAATGGTAAAAAAAATGGTTCTAGGAAATTTTACCGACATAGGTACTTGGTAATGCCATTCTTTTTGAGGTGTGTTATATGGGTGGGATCAAACAAATACGTCGCAAATAGAGGCTGTGCTTATTGGCCCATTGCGAAATTATTTTTTTAATACAAATCGGTGAAGAAAGTATGAAAGACAAAATCCTAAACATATTATCATATCAAAAGAATGTTGCTACAAAGGTCGTGCTTAGGATAGCCGGATCAGATGTTGCGGGCTGGAGTTTCACTCAATGATCAGAAGAAAGAAAAGGGCACTGTTAACTCTAATTAATAGGATATTATCAAATTTCGCGTACATGTCAGAGAGAGCGGATAATAAAACACTGTCAAGGCTTGTAAAATTTACGCTTGAAAAATTTATTTCAATGTAATATATCAATAGTATTGAAATGATACTAGAATGTTAACATATTTTATGACGGATTTACACTATGAAATACCTATTCTTAGCCTCAACTTTTGCTCTTTGCAACCTCTGTGTGCAAGCAAGTGACATTACTGCTACTGACTTGTATGAGAATGAAGAGAATCATCTCGATACAAACACAGAACTGAATCTGAATACGCAGCAGCTTGAAAAAATTTTGCAAAGGATTCCTGACAATCAACGAGAAGCTGTGTTACGTACACTCTATCCAAGTCAAGATCGTGCTTTGAAGGGGTAATAGTCACCTAACCATCCATGATGGCCATGGTGCGGCCTTCATAATGAAATAACTCTTTGCATTAATAACAGATTCTAGAGAAACAGGATCATGTAGCCTGGGATAGTAAATTCCTTGAACAGCTATCTAAAGATTTGCGCTCCATATTCCCTGAAACTAAGGGCTTTTCAGTTGGAAATTTAGAAAGAATGCGTAAATTTTCTCTCTTTTATCCCGCGGTAATTCCCGCACAGCCTGTGCGGGAATTACCGCGGGGTCATATAGTCTTATTAATTGAATAAATCAAAGACCTAGAAGCTAGAGAATGGTACGCGGCTAACGCCCTGAAAAACGGTATTTCACGAAGCGTTTTGATCATACAAATTGAGCAGAACCTTTATAAGAGACAAGGGAAACACGCTCATAAAATTACAAATTTTGCAGAAAAATTACCTTCTCCTCAATCAGATTTAGCTTTGCAACTTTTTAAAGACCCATACGATTTTAGATTCTTACCCGTTACTGAAACAGCTCAAGAACAAGAAATCGAGCGTTTTATGGTAAACCATCTCAGCAAGTTGTTTGTAGAATTTGGCACAGGTTTTGCTTATCTCGACATCGCCATTTTAAGAGGAGGGGGATAAATTGTTTAGGCGTACAATAAGGCGCTTGTTTTTTCATTTACTCACCCCATCCTTCGTTGTCCTTCGTTGTCCTTCGTTGTCCTTCGTTGTCCTTCGTTGTCCTTCGTTGTCCTTCGTTGTCCTTCGTTGTCCTTCGTTGTCCTTCGTTGTCCTTCGGTGTCCTTCGGTGTCCTTCGGTGTCCTAAGTTATGTCCTCAGATGGTTCATATTTCTGAATAAGAAACCATGCTGCAAAATTTCCTCTTCCAATACTATCAATAGCTTCAAGTGTCTTCAGCTTCAGTAGATCACGTCTTAAGGTTCTTTCAGTTGTTGGCTCTTGAAGCTCGACCATTATTTCCTTTGCTTTTTTCTGTTTACCATCTGACAAAATCTTCAGGATTCTATGCTGACGCGTTGTCAGTTGGTTAGAAATTTTGCTTTCCTCTCCGATAATATATACATGTGGCTTTATCGATACTGGAAATCTGAATATAGTCTTGAATTCAACTGGATCAGTCAGAAATTCTGGCTCTGGATCATCAGCAGCCAAACAACTGCGGATAATCTCTGGAACACCTCTTCCCCAGGCTTCTATCAAATTTCCACGAAATAATATATTAGCAATCAATGGATTTCGAGGATCAGAGTATCCCTCTTTGATTTTTTCCAAAGAAACGCCTGGAGGTAACCCACCATTATTAAAAATCTCCATCCTATCGTCATAAATTGCAATACCAACAGCACCACCAGATACACTGTAGTTCCTATGACATAACGCATTGATTAAAGCCTCACGAACTGCCTTATATGGGATTAAGGGTGTTTCAACTCTCTCAAGATGACCAGGTACAATCTTTGCTGCGAGAGGTAAATGGCTTCGAACAAACTTCATACCATTCTCTAAAAGTTCAAATATATTTCCATGAACCACATTACTGTCTATAAACTCTTTACGATCCAACCCTTTAAAGCGAGCCAACTTGAGCTGACATTGTAAGAAAGGGCGAGAAAACTTTTTACCGAACAACGCTACAGCTGCATTATTAACACCAAAATCATCTTCTAAAAGTTTCAGCGCTTCCAACAGTTTAGGAACATCCTGCCGTAAAGCTTCCTCAGGCATACGCTGTTTTTCAACAGCCTTGCGGACAATTCCTCTCAACAGATTCTCATCCAGGTCCTCAGTGGAATAATCTGGTGCAGTCATCCCTTCCCACGAAAAATTAGTTTGTAATCGCTCAGCTACCATTCTGTCATACAGTTGTTGAGGGATTCGTTTCGTAACAGTTTGTTCCCTTATAAAAGGTCGACCCTCATATATATAAGGTTTGTGAGCACCTGGCTTAACTGTGAGAACGATGATGAACATATTGTTACCAACTGGAACATACTGGATTTCTACATCAGCAGGTGGTTCTAGCTTGCTTATGTCATTAGCAATATTCTGTTTAATTTGATCCGTTACTTCCTGCCCAAGAATTTTTCCATCATTGGTTACTCCAATGAGAACGGTTCCTCCTTTACAGTTAAGAAAGGCACACAGCGTCTCAAATGCCGGCTTTAATAGTGCTGTCGATTTTTTTAATTCAAGATGATGTGATTCACCCTTACGCGCAAGTTCTTTGATCTGCTCAATATTCATCATGTTGGGAACATACAACCTTTTAGTACGAAATCCGAGCGTTTTATGCCTAAGCCCCTACAAAAAATGTGGTATCAGCCCCAATTGTTTAAAAAGATACAGTTTTGAAACTTAATTAATCAAGGGTAAACTCCCAACTCATCTTGGGATGGAGTTATTTGGTAGCTTACTATCAACGACTATGTTGGTAAGTACCATTTTTAAATGCTGGGAAAACTGTATCAACCACTTGATCATTTTTCTACTTTTGGGTTGAGTAAAAGCTAGAGATTGATATATAAATCTGTTATTCCAAAATTCAAATTAAGGAGATCATATATAGGATGGAAACGAAAATAGCTGAAGAACATTTTAAAGAGCTTTGTGTTTCTAAAGGATTACAGATAAAGAAAGTCCCAACACAAAAGAGCAAAACCCCTGATTTTGAAATTTATAGAGAAGGCAAAGTTATCGCTCTAGCTGAAGTAAAAGGTTGCTTGTTTAACCAATCTGGCGGAGGTTTAATGAGAAATCTAAATTGTCTGAAAAATGACATAAAAGAAGCGTCTAAGCAATTTAAAAGTTATGATAAAACTCGCAAATTTCCAAGAATATTAATAATAGTCAATTATGATCTTGCGCGGACTGCAAGAGATGTAATACATGCTTTAACAGGTAATTTCTATGGTGACGATGAGGTTGTATATCCTATGGGTATATATAAATATGTTTCTGATGGAAGGGTAAAAAAATATACTCCAGAAATTGATTTAATTCTCTGGTTAGATAAAAGATACACTGATAATAACTCCCAACTCATGGATATAAATTTACTAGAAAACAATGAAATTAATATTCCACCTTTTAGCTGTCGGCTTTTTCCCCTATTGAAAAAAGAAGAAACAACAACAAGAACATTCTGGTTATCCCCAAAAATTCCTGAGTTGTCCCTACTGTTTGCATAACACCTCACCTACGTGAGATTTATGTGCGCCATGATAAGTCATACTGGTCTTGTGGGTGAAAGTCCTACTGCCTCTTTTCGTGTAAAAGAGTTAAAGATGCGGTCGTGTTAGAATTCGGACTTTATAGAAAGGAAAATATATTAATGCTTAGAACAAAATTTTTATTGTTATGTTGTGAATAATGATTTATATAATAAGCTGGATGGAACTACTATATTAACAAAGTGCACTATTAAACCATTGATGGTTTGAATAAATCTCTTGATCGTTCCCCTATTTTTGATAAAAGGAATAAAAGATGAAAAGAACTCTCATGATGTTATCTTTAGTGATGGCATTCTCGCTAACAACTCAAGCCTCAGTTTCTGATGCTAACTCACTCACTTCTCAGCAATTAGAGAACTATTTTTTTACGATTCCATGGGATGATCCATCTTCAGACGAAGAACTTGCTAAATTAGCAAAGGACGAAAGTCCTTTAGGGAAAGCTTATTACGGATTGGCTCTCAAGATACGAAATAAAGGTACAAATTCAAAAATAAATAAGGAGCTAGAAAACTCTTTAATAGAAAACTCAAAGGAATGGGCGATTAATGAAGCTGAAAAAGGCAATCCATATGCTCAAACTATCCTTTGTATGTTTAACAAAAATGAAAACAAGGAAAAGACTACAGAACGGTTTGAAAAAGCAGCTGAAGGCGGGAGTGCACTTGCACAATTCTCTGTTGCTACAAGATATCTTGATGGCGTCGACGGAACAAAAAATGAAGAAAAAGGTATGACTCTTCTCCAAGAATCCGCGGAAAAAGGATGTACTGTTGCTCAAATGATTTTAGGAGGAATTTATTTAGATAAAATTAAATTGTCACAAGACGCTAAGAAAAAACTCAATCTACCAAATTATAAAAAGGCGTTCGAGTGGTTCCGAAGGGTAGAGTCTCAGGGAAATTATATAGCTTATGTTGAGCTTAGCCAAATGTATTTTGATGGCAAGGGAACCCCTAAAGATGAGAAAAAGTCTGAAGAATATATTCAGAAATTAATTGACAAGAAAATTTTTGCTGAGGTAGGTGATGGTGCAAATTCAAAATGGCTTCAGAGGGCTGCTGAGCTAGGATATGCTCCGGCGCAGCACAAAGTTGGCTTCAGAGAAGCTGTGAGAGAAAATGCTCCAACAGACATGCTTTGGAAAGCAGCAAAACAGGGCTATGAACAATCTATGCGTGCACTGGGGCAGTTATTATTAAAGGAAAAAAATAATAGTTCAAAGAAACAAGCTGCAAAATTATATGAAGAAGTAGCAATTGCAACAGGTTTTGCCTTTGATCAAGTGAAGATAGCTCTTTTGTATAAGGATGGAATAGGGGTTTCCCAAGATTTTGTAAAAGCAATGAAATGGCTGCAAAAGGCGGCTGTCCAGGATAGTGCTGATGCCTATAAAGCTCAATATCATTTGGGATCAATGTATGAAAATGGACAGGGAAGCGAAAGAAATTTTTTTAAGGCTGTAGAGTGGTATAAAGAATCAGCTGATCATGAAAACAAGGATGCCCAATATAGATTAGGTTTGATGTATAAGATGGGGAGGGGCGTTTCTCTAGACTATCAAAAAGCAGCAGAATGGTTAGAAAAAGCAGCAAATAATGAATATGCCACTGCTGCGCAGTATCACCTTGGTTTGTTATACAAAGAAGGTGGAAAAGGTGTTTCACAAGACTACGGAAATGCTGCAAAATGGTTAGAAAAAGCTAGTGAATATGGGTATGGAATTGATGAACGCCATGCTGCTCAATATGAGCTTGCATTGATGTATAGATACGGTCTTGGGGTCAAACAAGATTATGAAAAGGCCGTAGAATTACTCACAAGTTCGGCCGAGTCTGGTAATTCTGATGCCCAGTTTAATCTTGGCATCATGTATGAGACTGCTAGAGGAGTAGACCAAAATCGATATGTGGCGAGAAAATGGTTTCAAAAGGCTGCTGACCAAAGGCATCATGGGGCTTTAAAAAAGATGAGCATCAACTCCAAGAACAAAATTGGAGTTTCTTGATGGATTTTTCAAAAAAGTAACCAGATCTTGTTGAAAAATTATGGATTATATTGACGTAACTAATTATTATCTATTATCTATTATCTATTATCTATTATCTATTTAATTGCTCAGGTATATTTTTGGCTAAAAACAGCTCAATGGGAATCAATTGAGTAGGGGAGACCGATCACTCGATCTCCTCTACTCAACTTAGAAACAAGTGTCGGTTATTCTGACATATCCTTTAAAACCTTAATTCTAATCTCCGTGAGTTCTTTGTCCCCAGTGAAAAAGATTACTAAGTTTTGAGTCTTGTACCATAATCTCTAAAATCTTAGTTGCAAATTTCTTGTCTTCTGGATCGTTAGACATGTATAGGGCCTTTAAAGATCCAAAGCGACAATCGTAGCTTCCAGCATTTCTAACCACTGTGTCTTCTGCCATACTCCTTAAAACCATACCTCCAATCTTTTTCTCTTCTGAAATGATAGACCCATAAAGGGTTATTGAAGCCAGACAGCGGAAAGTTTCAAAAATCATTGTGTTTTGTGCAAAATCCTTTAAAACTTTAGCGGCCATTTTATAGTTTTCGTGTTCTGGGGAGTAGGTCTTTAAGAGGTACTGTGCACTATACATGTCAAGAGGGGTATATGAATGTAAGTTTTGTGCAATATCGCAATTTCCCTTTTCGTTCTCCATGGAAATTGAAGGGAGGGTCATTCCTGACATCATCAAGCCTGAAAGCGCTGTAATTGACAGGGTCTTTTTGAAGTTCTTTATACGTACATCCACCATTTTGCTTTTACTCCTGAGATTTAAGGGTACTTTTGCTGGTCACCAATGGGTTGAACGTATTTGGGATTGCAGCTGATTGCAAGGAAATTTACATTTGAGTCGAACATCATCGCACAATTGAGGATATTCCAACAGTTCTGCTACCTTAACATCGGGCCTACTTAGAACATACATTCTTTTAGTAGGAAATCAGGGTATATTTTGCCTTTTCAACTTTCTTGAAATTGAAGCAAAACTGATGGGGGTACAAATGTGACCGGTAGACTTACCCTATAGCCAATATTTCTTGTATAAGAAAAATAAAAATTGTCTACTAGAGTAGAGGAAATTTTTGTTGTTAATTTGAAAATAATATTTTATATAGTAATTAGACCTTGTATGACTGTCGTCTAAGCTCATTTAAGATATTGAGGAAACTGTTTCGATCACTTGATCGTCCCTCTATTATTTACTGCCCAAGAAGGAACAAAAGATGAAAAGAACTCTCATGATGTTATCTTTAGTGATGGCATTCTCGCTAACAACTCAAGCCTCAGTTTCTGATGGTAACGCACTCAAATATGAACAACTGAAAAAAGAAGCTGATCAAGGGTATGAATACGCTCAGTTTACGCTTGGAAAGATGTATACGAAAGGCAATGGCGTTTCGCGAGATTATAAAGAGGCGGTTAAATATTTCAAATTAGCAGCAGATCAAGGCCATGAGAAAGCGCAGTTTTGTCTTGGGACTATGTATGAGGAAGGTCGAGGTGTTGCGCAGGATGATATGAAAGCCGCTCAATATTACAAACTGGCAGCCTCACAATTTCATGCGGAGGCGCAGTTTAAGGTTGGGTTGATGTATGAGGAAGGTCGAGGTGTTGCACAGAATGTTCAGGAAGCTGTTAGATATTATAAAGCGGCAGCATATTGGGGAAGTATAGAAGCCCAGTATACTCTAGGTGGAATGTATGATTGGGGTGTTGGCGTTCCACAAGATGATAAGGAGGCTATAAATATTATAAATTGGCAGCTGATGGGGGGCACAAGCAAGCACAGCATAATCTTGCCGGAATGTACGCTGATGGCCGTGGAGTTAATCAGGAGGAACAGGAGTCCGCTAAGTATTATAAACTGGCTGCGGATCAAGGCCATATAAAGGCTAACGTCTATCATATTTGGGGGAAATGTAAGATTGTATACCGTAGAACAATGAGATGGCTACTCTCTTAAAAAGATTAAATTGTGCTAAATCAAAAAAGTGGAAGTTCTCTTGAGACAATTATTAGAAATAATAGGATAAATCCAAAATGGAAGAATCATATCCGTCACAGCTGAAAATTCCTCGCTATCAGGATCTTTTTAGCGGCAAAACAAGCCAAAGAGGGAATTGGGTTGTAGCAAACGTAGAGACGTCCGTAGCATGGCCTAATAAAGTTAGCGAAATGCTTTTCCGTAATTGGGATATTTTCTTCCTACCGTTTACACAAGATCTAGAACGTAATTCTAGAACTTACCCAGCGGTTGCAGTAAACTTATCGCCGGATGATGATGGACAGGTCTTGCTCATGCATTTCCTGAGCTCTTTGTCTTGGGTAAAACGGCAAGGTATTAACGTCTGCGCCTGGACTGGTGGCACCCTCCCATATCCAAAGGGAGGGCATGTTTCAATGCCTATCTTTGCTGATGAGATTTACTATCCTTATTTACCAGATCCACAAGACACAAAGACAAGGTGGGCTTTGGGATTTTATCGTGAAGGTCTTTATTTAAAACATTCTGGCTATCAATGTCTAAGTTTCTTTAAAATTCTGAATACTCTTCATGGTACAGGGAAGAAGCAGATTGAGTGGATAAACAAAAAAATTCCACATATCATAGATCATCAAGCAAAAAAACGAATTGAACAGTTACAACGCTCTGAGGTTAATTTAGGAAAATATCTCTATAAGTCCAACCGATGTGCTGTTGCTCATGCTGGGAAAGATCCAACATTTGACCCTGAAAATCCCGAAGACTTACGACGATTAAGCGAAGATCTGCCCCTTGTCCAAGCTTTAGCAGAAATAGCTCTGGAAGTGGAATTTGGTGTCAAATCTGCTAGTACTGTTTATCGAGAACACCTTTATGAACTTGAAGGCTTACGATACATATTTGGCAACGATAGAGTTAATATGATTAAGAGTAACCAAGGCCTACCCGAAGAACAATGGCCGCAAATTTCTAACCTCAGTATCCGCCTCGCTTTACATGATCCATACGATCCTCTGGAAAATATGACTGTTCATGTCAAGGAAATAGTGGATGGAGCAGCGATTGTTCGCTGCAGTTCAGAGAACGATTTTATCCAAATTTCATTGAAGCTAAATTTTTCAGATCCAACGTTTGCAAATAGATTCGATCAGCTGCAACTCAATCCAAGTTTTGAAGATGAGTCTTTCAGGTGAGCGTCCACAGGTAGACATTATTAATATAATATCTTTAAGCGACTATGGTTCAGAGCAAGAAACTTCGATCAGTTGCCTCAATCTACAGATTTATTTTGGACTATATTAAAAACGGCGCGTTGGAGGTTAGGGAAACAAACAGCGGCCGACTCTTAGGAAGATGTGGGACCTTCATTTCAAATAACATTGATATGTGCAGAAATTTGGCACTTTACGAAGAGCATATTGAAAGAATAATCGATGAAGTAGGCCATTATGCCCAAAAAAGGATTGACTCAAAGAGGAGCATCAGCCCGGAAAATACCAAAAACCCCCTAGCATATTGTACGAATAATTATCTCCATCAATATGTGTTTTCAATTCGATCGAAGTGGTAAGTTCCATGGATTTGGACATGTTTGAACATAAGGACCTATAATCCATAGGACATCCATTTTCCGAAGTCATTTTCACCCAAAAGTGAAAGCGTACACCCTTAATCCTGGTTTGCTCGTGATGATTTCCACTTCGCCATTCTCAAATTGATCAAGAGTTATAATCTCGTAAAGCGTGTCTTTACGAACATCCAAATTTCCATCTCTCAGATCTTTTCCATTGCTGGCTGAACCATTATAAAGAACTTTCACAGGGATTACGTCTACTGACTCAGGAGCAAGAACAAGAAAAACATGTTGTGCTGAAAAATTAAGTTTGAGACTCGCTTCAGCTTCCTTTGCAACAACGTATTCAGCTGAAATATGCCAACGCCCCTTAAGGGCCCAATTATTTTTCGAGAGAGAATGGGGATAAGAAAACATAATATTTCGGTTTATAACCAGTCCTTGAGGACTTTCAAAATTCTTGGAACGCAAATATCCAAGATACGTCTCTGACGTTTGTTCCTATTATCAGCGTGAGATTGCCGAACCTCCGGTTCCTGTATTTTCATATCCCCCGTATTTCCTAATAAAACCCGGATATTATGTTCAGTAACATCGTACTCTCCTTCACCAAAATGGGTATAGACGACAGACCCTGTTCGATCTATTAGATAATGAGCCGGCCAAAATCGATTTCCAAAAGCGGTCCAGATAGCAAGAGTATTGTTAAGACAACAGGATACCGAATACCGTACTGAGCTATAGCTTGTTGAACATTTCTTTTGTTTTTCTCAAACTCAAATTCTGGCGCATGGACACCAATAATTACCAGGCCTTTATCTTTGTATTTTTTGTCCCAGCTTATAAGATAGGGTAAGGTACGAACACAATTGATAAAGAATATGTCCAAAAATCTATCAGAACAACTTTCCCCTTCAAATTCTCTATGCTCAAGGGGGATGAGTTCAGCCATGCCTCACCTCCTAAAAGGGACGGTGCCGGATATGCCTTCAATAACGGATGAACAAGACCTTGCTTTCCAAATTTATCTTCTTGATTTACAAGTGTGGTTTCTTGAGCTCTATCTTTCACACCTTGATCGGATCCAATATGAAACATCTCTCGTCCACCAGTTACTAAAATTGTTACGATGATAATTAACCCGATTGCTTTTCGAATGAGATCCGTTTTGCGTTTTAAGAAATTGAGGTGCCCTATTATACCTCGTCCGACGAGTGTCAGAATAAGCATAGGTAAAGCAGCTCCAACCGCAAAAGCCCCTAAAATGACAACTCCATGAGTTGTAGTTGTTCCTTGGATGGTCTGTACAACAACTGCAGCAAGAAGAGGCCCAGCGCAAGGAGTCCAAATTAAGCCTATAGCACCCCCCAAAAGAACCCCACTCAAAAATCCATTTTGTGTGGTAAAAGATTGGCTTATCTTCTCTCCTAAATTTGAAATTCCAGCTGTAAATTGATTGAATAATTTACTTAGAGTAGAAGAAAAAAGAACGACACCGAAGAGCAACAAAAGATAATAAGAAATAAGTCGAATAACATTCGAATCGATCATGAACGATAAAATGAGCTGTCGTGAAAGGAGAGTGAAACAACAAAATGTTGCAATAAACCCAAAAATAACACCATAAGGCCGGGCTCTCCCACCTTCTAATCCAACAGATAAAATAATAGGGAGGACAGGAAGAATACAAGGAGATAGGATCAACCCAACACCTTCAACAAAGGCTAATAAAACGTTTGATATATCCATAATGGTATCCTCTCATGTTTATGTACAAATGATACCCTATTAAAGTAGATATAATAACCCCCCCTAGGGGAGGGCTGACCATGTTTGTCCCAAAAAAGAAAATTCGAATTAAATTGACAAAATTTAGGGTGTACCCTAACTTTCACTAAGATATTCGGAGGATACCATGGACAACAGCAATTTGGGGAAAAGTGCTCAGCGAGTTCAGCAAGCCCTATCTGAAAAGAGGAAAACTTTTAAAGTTGTTGAGCTATCAGAAAGTACACGAACGGCCCAGGATGTAGGCACGGCCATTGGATGTGATGTTGCAAAAATTGTTAAGTCACTAATTAACCAAGGGTAAACCCCCAGCTTTGCTGGGGTGACTACCAAAAGTTTTACTTTTCCTGGAATGTTCATAGTATTTAGTTGGACCGCTAAAAGTTG
>CAWHZN010000004.1:0-26746 GCA_963833865.1 uncultured Parachlamydiaceae bacterium
TACGTCAGAGAATGCGGAACACTTAAAGTTCAACTAATGTTTGATAATTTACAATAGGAAAGAACGGAGGTGTTTTTTACTATATTTTGGGGATCCTTTACAAGGCAGCGAACTTGATGCTTTAACGGAAAATAAAAAAAAGAGCTTTCTCCTACAGAAATCAGCTCGCATGATATTCCAGCAGAACATATGTCAAAAGAAATAACCAAAAATGGGTTCACGTCATACTGGAAAGAGCAGAATACTCCAAGTTACATAGCAATCACCATTACCGACGTAGGTAAAAGATCACTTGAATGGACTTGGACCAATATGGGTATCGTATGTAAAAAACCTGACGATTACGAAAAAATTCCACACGAAAATGCAACAACAGAATTTGGTAAAGAGATTGAAAAAGCTGAAAGAGATTATCTAACAAAACCAGCTGATATAAAGACCATAGACGAAGCCTTTAACCATATATTCGACATGAAATTTGACTTTGGTAAAGTTATTGAAGCAGCACCAGCTGTAATGTCTATACTGATACCGGGGCAGAAATAAGATTTTAGATTAAGAGACTTTGACGATAATATATCAAAAGTAATTCAAAGTTCAATGTCAGTAGATCACCTAACCCGCGTGCGCATGCTATTACCCATATCTTTATACATGATATCCAGAACAGGAGTGAATAAGGTAAGTGGTGTTCTATTCAATGAGTATGTGATTCTTATTTCATCAGGATTGCCAGGATATCCAGGATAAAAAAAAGATAAGGTAAATGCTGTTCTATTCAATGAGTGTGTGATATTTATTCATCAGACCCGGATGCGTCGGAATACTCAGACAGTTGCAAAACAGCGAAAAATACTGACAAAAATTTACTTTTCAGTCAAAAATAATATAGCTTTTTCGACTTGTACGAACAAGTCAGGAATTTTCAATTCAATTGTATTCCAAACGAGATCGTAATCAATATCAAAATAAGCGTGAATCAACCGATTTCTCATTGCTATCATTGACTTCCAAGGTATCTCTTGAAATTGCTCTTGAACGCTCTTTGATACTGCATTTGCTGCTTCACCTAAAATTTCAAATTCACGCACGACTCCTGAGGCTAAAAGTCGATCAGAACTAAGATCATTTCGCTGCTTTCCTTCGCAGAAGGTCAGAATCGCCCGAGCGGAATCTAACATATGTTTCAATCGAACAAGGTCACGGTTTTTCATAAATCACTTTTGCTTGTGCAAGTACTTCATCTCTAAAATAGGGACTTAATTCATTAGGGGTTTTTAAATCAGCATGGCGACCAACGATCTCGGTCAATTCTGTTTCCATATCCGCAATACCAAACAATGTTGGAATGTGTTCTTTTTCAAATCTTACAAGGAAGTCGATATCACTTGTTGGACCAAAGTTTTGCGTCAAAATAGAACCAAATAGCGCCAGTGAGGCAATGTGATATTTTTTGCAAAATTCATCAATTTTTTTCTGATTCAACTTCATAAATTACTCACTATTCTCTGCTTTGCTGTTTTTGGAGGGTGTAAGTTGGCTTTGTCAGGCTTCCTTGCACGGTCACGGTAAACAGTTCGGCGAGTTTGAATACTAGGTTATACTGTTTCATTTTTACTTGTACATGAAGATTCCCTTCGAAATCAAGGTAAGATTTGTAATCGGTGTTGGGCAGGTAGAAGCGTGAGAGTTTTCCTTCGCTGTAGATGTCTTTGAATCGTGTGAGGTAGATCTTATTGTCACGGATCTCGTACTGAATACTTCCTGTCACTGGGTTCAGCACTTTCAGGTCGAGTCCAATTCTGCTAAGAATTTCCGACGGTATGGCAAAGATTGTGTTTTGCAAATTGTTTTTGGGTGGGTTGCTGAAGAAAAGTTTTCCTGTTCCAACTAATGTTGCTGGATCGCCTAGTTCCCCTTTGATTCCTGTAACTTCAATGCGATTCACAACGAGTGGTTTCTTGATGGGTACGTAGAAGGATCCAATTTCTTTAAGTAAGCTTGGATAGAAATCGTTCACTTGTATGAGTGGCAGTGAGACAACCCACTTCGCGTCGGGGCTTATGAATGCTTCAAATTGGTCGGCGTATATGACACCTGCGGGATCGGTAATTTCAAGATTGCGTATGGTCACAAATGATGGGGATAGATCTAATTTAGCTGATAATTGTTCTAGTTCATATCCCTTGCAGACAAAGTTTTTCCCTAATAAGTCGCCATGGAAATAGAGACTGCTCTCTCCTTCATCGCTCTTTGGAAAATGCACTTCGACCTTTCCTTTTAGAGAGTAACCTTTTCCAAATCCCCATGTGGTGCATGCCTCTTTCGCATAGGCGGGTAGGACATTATCGATTTTTTGTCCGTCAATAGCGATTTCACCGTCTAGGTAGATCGCGCTGCTTGTTATATCACGTGTTGAATCGCATGAGAGATCGAAGTCCAGGCCTCCGAGGGGTCCGAACACTCTCTCGATGAAATAACCCTGTTCTGCATCATGTTTCCAGTGTGCTGTTAAGGGAACGCTGTAGTCGGGACTATCCGGATGCTCTTTCGAAAGGTGTAATTCTCCGTCTATGAGCGTAGGCGAACGCGACGCTAGCTGCAGCCAGTAGGGCTGGTTGCGCAGAGAGTATTGCGTAGTGAGTTTAAATTCGCATGGGTCATATTCAATTGTGAGGTCGCGCACGTCATGCGCTTGTCCAAGGAAATTGTAGCGTCCGTCTTGGATAACGACTTTCAATGCGTAGTGCGGACTTGTAATATCAAGGTCAACGACTCCTTCAAGATTGCCATGTTTCTTCATGTTGCTGACGACGTTGACGGCTCTGTCACTGATTACGTAGGGGAAACAGCGTTTCGCTTCGTTCATGAAGCTGGAGAGTGCTTCGGCGGGTATTGTAAAGGTCAATCCTTCGAGAGAAAGGTCTTGATTGATGATGTTATAATCAAAGCGTTCTAAATTTAATATTCCTTGTGGTTCCTGACTTCCTTTGGTTTTCAGGGCAGTTTTGATCTTGCGGAAGGTGGCTCCTCGGTCGGAAGAGAAGTGGCAGGAGGCTCCTTCTACATCGGCAAACCGCAGTCCTTGAAATCCCCAGGATTTGAGTGATGTTTCTAGGAGTGCGTCGACGCAAATTCCTGACTTTTCACCTGCACTTTCGATTGTGAATTTTCCTGTGGCTTTGAACTGTCCGTGCGGATCGTAATCTGCGATAAACTGTTTTAATAGTTCGCAATTTCCTAGCTCATCCAAATTAGCTTCTAGGAGGTTGATGTCTCCGTCAAACAGTTTCTTTTCGAAATCGTAATTTCCTTCTAGCCCCATTAGAAGTGCATCTTCGAGTTGGATTCCTAAAAAGTTAACTTTGATCGATTCTTCTTTGGGAGTGAGATCTGCGGCAAAGGACCAGTCATCCAATTTAAGTTGATCTATCATCCAGTTGCTGCTGCTCTTTCTTCCTTTCAGTTTCAATTCATGAAACTTGTGCTCTTTGTAAGCCACGTCGCGTCCATTTAGCTCGTAACTCAGTATCTGTTTGCTGTTGTCGTAGCGTAGTCCAAATTTCATTTCTCCAATTGCATTTTTCCATTCATCCATCTGGCTGCTGAGGTGACGCGAAAATGGAAGGAGTCCGGATCGTCCTAGTTTTTGGATGTCGTTGAAGAGCAGCTGCAGGTTGAAATTGAGTTGTAGGTCAAATTGTTCGACGTCGACCCAATTTTTTAGGACTAGGTTGAGTGTTTCTGGGTGTACGGCTCCGAGGTGTGACTGTTTTTTATCGAAGTTGAATTGAACAAGTCCTTGCTGCAGTGGCTCCGTTGAGCCTACTAATCGGATGATGTCTCTTTTCTTGTCACCAATCCATACGTCAAATTCTGCTTTGTTGTTCTGATAGTCGGTGAATCTTATGTGATCTGCTGCTAAATTAAACTCTTCGGCGATTTGTGCTTTTCCAAGAAAGAGTGTTCCTTGTAGATCTGTGAAGTCGAGTGTGTTTCCGTGATAGTCGTAGGTGAAATTTAGGCTTACGTCATCGACCGTCAGATTTTTCTGTTCCACTTTCAACTGTCCATCCGTGAGCGATCCTTCGACATGCGCTTGAAATTGGAAATCGTGGGGTGGAAGCTAAATCTTAAAGCTGCTCCTTTTTTGTCGGTAGTTTAAGTTTCCTTCCAGAGGGAGTTTCGAGAAAACTGGTGACTGTTCAAAATGCGCGAACAGATGCATCAGTTGCGAAAGTTTTCCGCTGATTGTGTGTGTGTGCACTCCAACGTCATAAATACTTTCTTTCTGATGGCTCATATCCACGAGAATATCACCTGCAAAATAGAGCCCTGTGCAAAACGCTTCAATTTCTGGAATGCGTATTTTGTTATCTTCGAAAAATATCTGTGCGTGAATGTCGGTGAAAAGGAGTCCACTATTTTTTTCAAAGTAGGTGGCATGATTTGCGGGGAGAAACCCGTAGCTCTGTCCTTTGACAAGATCGAAATCATGGACACCAATTAGAGTTTTGGATTCTACTGTTTGTGCAATATGTGGGATGTTTATGACAAAATTGTCGCTCTCTAAAATAAGATCTATGGCGTCATATTTTACTGAAATATGTTTCTGATCAAACGTTCCAATGAAATCGCCTATACCCACCAATTTGATGTTTGTATTTGCGAGGAAAAATGGTCCAACATATTTGTCTAAAAAGAGCTGCTCTGCGCAAAACCAGCCGTCTTGCACCCAAAATCCAGCGATATTTAGTTCGCGATCGATCCAAGGCACTTCAATTGCTGAAGATTCTGCGGGGGCACTCCTCGGCAGTCGCGAGCAGATTGTCCACGCGTCGTGAGGCTGCTTTCTTAGGTCGCAACCGAATTGGATGCTGTTCTCTCCAATGGCGGCTTTTCCTTCTACGACGACTTGAGCTCCTCGCGGCATGACGTCAGCAGTGATGATGATGCGCTCATTAGCAAACTTCTCTGCAATTCCTTAAAAAAGATTCGGGTCCAAGCGTCGCAAGTCCTGCCATGCCACCTTCAAAGTTAAGCGTCATCCACTTTTGCTTCGATGTACCGTCTATGTCTATTGTTCCTTCCAATCCAGCAAAAATACCTTGAATGGTAGAGCGCTGCAAAACGCCTTCATTAATTTTAAGCTGCGTCTGAATGCCATAAGGTTGCCGCCGTCTACCTGGGTCGAAGAAAAAGAGAGCCTTCTTTAATTTTGAGTTCTCCGTCTAGCGTATCGAATAGATTCTCTTTTTCCAGATTTGCCGTCAGCGTTCCGGTCACTGATCCCACTTCAAAAATCATATCCCAGGGAGCAATCGTATAGCTCACATTTTTCGCTTTAATTTTTTCCAGATGGATGTCTGTCAGATTTCCCTTTTCAAAATAGAAAAGGATATCAGCATCAACAATCCCGCGATCCATACTCACCTGGCACCATTCTGGAAAATCTTGCTCCATCAGGTATTGCAAAAATGCGTAATCTTCCTTACAAAAATTGCGCATTTCAAGCTCGTAGCAGTCGCACTCTTCCCCCAATTTCCGCGCGAACAGCCGCGCACCAAGGGCTTCGCCCGATTCCCCTGTTAGTTGGAACCCGATATTCATTGCCTCGCTCTTGCCGTCACCGAAGGAGCCTCCTCCTTCAATTTTCACAGCAAGCTCCTTGCCGTCATGCTTGCACAGTCCCTTCAGCGCGACTTTTGCTTTTTCGTGCGGAATGAGTTCAACTTGTCCCTTCAAACCTGTGATCTCCCAGTAAGCTTTGCCCTCACTACCGAAGGCGAGGGAACAAGAATCGGAAATGTTAAGGGAGCATTGCAAAGGTTCTTTCCCTAATTCCAGTGTTGCTTCTTTGAAAAGCGCAGAAAATTGACGTCTCGACTGCTGCACATTAAGCTCTTTACAGGTGAGAGCGCTTGTGTAGACAGGTTTCATTCCCTTTGCGAATTGGGCGGACCATTGTCCCGTGAGGGTTCCGGAGCTCACATGCCAGGGCTCAAACGCCGGCACTAAATTGGAAACGCTCTGGAATGCACTTGCCACATCGAGCTGTTTGAAATCGGCTGTTACCTTGATGATTTTGTTATTTTTTTCAACGGACGCATGCATGGACTCTTTTTTGGAGTCGAATCCTGCCTTCACCAAAGCTTTTTTGGTTTCAGTGAGATCGGCATCAAGATCGAAAAAAAGCGATTTTCCATGGGGAAAATCTACTTCACCGTTGGCTATAAATATTTTAGGATTAATCCGAATCAGAGGGGTCATCCCTTTTCGGTCAACGATTAAATTATCCCAGTCGACCTTACTATCCATGACAGTTATTTTAGGATTCGCCACCAGGATAACCAGATCCAGTTCCCAAGAGAGTGGATGGAACGCATAGCTCAGCTCCAGGCGTTCGGCCTGGGTCTTGAATGTGACTCCGCCAACGTTCATGGCATTTGCAACTTCCGGAGCCTCAATGATCCACTTCCCGTCAATGTAAGCGATGCTTTTGCGCTGTAGATCTCCGTTTAGCCAGTCGCGGCACTGGGCACACAGGTACCAGTCGACAAAAGCGGTGTAGAGGGGCATCCAGGCGATCACAGCAGACACCATGAATGTAAAAAGTGCTGTAATGCAAATCCATTTCTTTGATAACTTAGTCATGGTTTGAAGTATGCCAAAAATAAGACTTGAAAATCGAGTTAAAAAGCATACAATAATGTCATCGACTAAATTTTATTCGACTACAAGGACTAATAATGTTACGACGATTGCTGGATTTTCAACTTTCCCTCACTGAACCTGGAAAACCCCTTCATGCCATTCGCCCTTTAATAACCGCTGGCGACACCTTTCTGTACGAGGCTCCTGTCAACACGACGAAAGGGCCGCACATTCGCGATGCGATCGATATCAAACGCTGGATGCTCATTGTCGTTATAGCTCTAATCCCTTGTATCTTAATGGCTATCTGGAATACTGGCCTACTAAAAACTGTCTATTCCAGCGGCAATTACCATCTGATGGACGAATACCTCAACGCCTCAACATCGTGGAAGCACTACTGGGAATTTGCGGGCAAAGAAGATCGCTGGATGACCTTCATTAAAGAAGGTCTTATTACTTTGATGCCCATTGTAATTATCTCCTATGCCGTTGGGGGTTTTTGGGAAGCGCTCTTCGCGGTTGTGCGAAAGCATGAAATTTCAGAAGGATTTCTTGTCACCGGCATTCTTTACGCCCTGATCCTGCCCCCAACCATTCCCTACTGGATGGTTGCCGTTGGCGTCTCGTTTGGCGTTGTCCTATCGAAAGAAGTGTTCGGAGGCTCGGGAATGAACATCGTCAACCCAGCTCTAGCTTGTCGCGCCTTTTTATTTTTTGGATTCCCCGGAAAAATGTCTGGAAATGTCTGGGTTGGCACCAACCCGACGACCGTTCGCGAAAGTTTGTTAAAGATGAATCACGACGCAGGAAGAACATCGCTGGATGGCTACACCCAAGCGACGAAACTTGCTCAGTTCAATATTCCGCAAGACATCAAACGCGTTCACGTCGACGCCATCGCAACGAACGACGTTGGAAACAGTGTCGGATCCATTGACACAATCCAGAAACATTTTGAAGTGTGGAAATCGCACGGCCACAGCGGTAGCAATCTGGGAGAGCTGACACAAGATCAGCTGCGCGAATTTGTCACCAGCGCCACTGCAGACGGAGGCCTTGGGCTCTCACCCGGATTTTACGAAGACGCCTATCATTTCTCCGCACTCAATTATGGACTCGGAGACAACGGCGACTGGAGCTTCTTTCTAGGGAACAAACTCGGATGCATGGGCGAAACTTCCGTTCTCGCCTGCTTGCTTGGCGCAGCGTTTCTCATTTGGACGGGAATTGGGTCGTGGCGCGTTATGCTCAGCATGACACTTGGAGCGCTCATCGGTGCTTTACTATTCCAGCTCGGATCCACATTTTTCGGAGGCGACCACGGAGCTTGGACTCCAGCACCTTTCGGATTCCCTGCGTACAAACATCTGCTTCTAGGAGGACTCGCCTTCGGAATAGTCTTCATGGCGACGGATCCAGTATCAAGCCCGTCCATGAATAGCGCCAAGTGGCTTTACGGTCTATTCTGCGGAGGGCTCACCATTTTGATTCGGAATATTAATCCAGCCTATCCGGAAGCGGTGATGCTTGCTATTCTGATTGGAAACGTATTCGCCCCATTATTCGACTTTTACGCTGTGAAAATCTATCGCCAGAGGAGAACCCGCCGTGTCCGAACAGCCGCCTAACCAGCCCAGTAATCGCAAAGTCATTCTGTTCATGGTCGTATTGAGTTTAGTCTGCGCCGTGATTCTGTCAGTCCTTGCTAGTGCGCTTGCAAAACCGCAAGCGATCGCCAAAGAGATCGATCGCAGCAAGCAGATGATGATTGCCGCGCACCTGTTGAGCCATCATGGCTATTTTTTGGTGCAAGATAAGCAGGGAAAAGATGTTCCCGCCAAATACACAACCGACGGACTTTTGGAACCTGCCGAAGAACAGATCTTCGCGACTTCGGATCAAATCCTAAAAGTTTACGCCCGCCGCTTCAAAGCAAAATTAGTAGACCACCAAGGAAATTTAACCACATTTGCAGAAGCAAAACTTTCCGAGAAAGAGTACATTGCCGATTTCCAAAAAACCGGCTACTACAAAGAGCTGCTGATGCTGATCTATGAAATTCTTCCTAATGCAAAAGACAACTCCAAACCCATTGGATACATCATACCTGTGAATGGATACGGATTGTGGGACGCAATTTACGGATACCTCGCCGTCGACACAAACGGCAACAACGTCATAGGCATTTCCTGGTACGACCAGAAAGAAACGCCAGGCCTTGGCGCTAATATTTCTGAAGAATACTGGCAAAGCCTCTTCCCAGGCAAACATGTGTTTCAAGAAAGTCCCAATGGCACCACCGACTTTAAAACAGCGCCACTAGGAATTACCGTTGTGAAAGGAAAAGTGAACGAAGTTTACGGAGACAGTCCAAGAGCAAAAAGCGCTGTCGACGGAATGCCAGGAGCAACGCTTACTGGAAACGGAGTCACTGAAGCTTACAAATATGTGTTAGCTGCCTATCGACCCTTTTTAATGAAGCTTGAAGAACAAAAGGAAAAATCGAAGCCATGACAGCAAAACCTTCTAGCGCCAGCTATTTCACCGATCAGATTTGGAAAAGCAACCAAGTGCTCGTCGCCATCTTAGGCATCTGCTCAGCACTCGGAATCACGAACCGACTCTCCGTTTCCGTGACCATGGGACTGTCCGTCGCTTTCGTCACAGCATTCTCCTCATTTTTCGTCTCACTCTTCAGACGCTCAACACCCGACAGCGTACGCATGATCACACAGCTAGCTATTATTTCCACGTTTGTGATCATCATCGACCAACTGCTGAAAGCATACTATTTTGAAATCTCGAAAGTGCTTAGCGTTTACGTCGGACTCATCATCACCAACTGCATTGTGATGGGACGCACCGAAGGAATGGCAAAAAATGTGGAACCGATTCCAGCTTTCATGGACGGATTAGGTGCCGGACTCGGCTACGCCTGGGTGCTGTTCATCGTTGGAGCTCTCCGCGAATTTTTTGGATTCGGACAGCTATTCAACATTCAGATTATTCCACTCTCATGGTACGCAGACGCTGCCAATCCGAATCACTATGAGAATTTCATTCTGATGGTCAGCCCTCCGGCTGCATTTTTCATTATCGGTGGACTGATTTGGATCTATAATATCATAAACAATAAGAGGAACTAAACCATGTGGATGGGAAATTACGAACCAATCAATTTACTTGGACTACTCATTCAGTCCGTGCTCATTGAAAACTTCCTTTTGGTAAACTTTTTAGGGATGTGCACCTATCTGGCCTGTTCGTCGAAACTGAAAACAGCAAACGGACTTGGATTAGCTGTCGTTTTGGTGCTTACAGTGACAGGTGTTTTGAACTGGTGCGTGTACGCGTTTGTTACAGGAGAAGGCGCACTCAGCTGGCTCGAAGTTTTTGGAATCGACACCACAGGAATCAACCTAAACTTCCTCACGTTTCTACTCTTTATTTCCGTGATCGCAGGCTTCGTGCAGGTGCTTGAAATTCTCATCGAAAGACTAGCACCCGGTCTCTACATGTCGCTAGGACTTTACCTACCATTAATTACCGTGAACTGCGCCATCCTCGGAGCATGCCTCTTCGCAGTCACACGCGAATATCCCTTTATTCCGAATCTGGTCTACGTCTTCGGAGCCGGCGCCGGCTGGTGGCTAACCATCGCACTCATCGCCGCCATCCGAGAAAAACTAGCAACATCCAACGTCATCCCAGCCATCAAAGGAATGGGAATCACCTTCATCATGACCGGACTCATGTCCATGGCATTCCAAGGCTTCACAGGCATTAAACTCGCCACACCCACAGGCGGCGGCCCAGCCACCACAGAACAAGCTATCATGGACATTCAAATGGAAAAAGATACTTCTTCAATTAAGAAGAAATAAGGCTTCAAAAAGTAAATATGAATCGTGAAGAGTATTTACAAGATACTAGACCAATTCCAGACAACCAAAAAAATCAACTTCTGATTACTGGAACTTTTTGTCTCGAACTTACTAAAACAGACACCTAACACAACCCTTTTTAAGTTATGGCTGCATATGATTTTTTATATGCAGCCATAAGTTTTTTGCAAATTAGTTATGGCTGGCTATAATATATTATATGCAGCCATAACTCATTTGCTGAAAAAGGACTAAAAGGACATAAGGGACTTAAAGGACTTTCGATTACTTTTTTTAAAAAACTATTTAAACAAATCGGAAAGGGTTACTTCATTTTGAACTAGTTCCTTCGACCATATTGAAGGCTTCAAACCATCTGTGGTAATCATAGCTAAAAATAACTGTTTTTTAATCTTGAAATACTTTTCAAAAACTTCCATCTTTTTCATTAGCTGTTTTCCGTACGACTTATCTATGGAGAATTTTTTATCACTATATTTAATTTCACATAACGTAACCACACCATCGTCCCGGTCAAACAGCAAGTCAATTTGCGCTCCTTCTTCTTTGGACCCTTTTTTTGGAACGTAACGCCAGTTTCCAATATGAGAAGGAATGCTATCTATGCCAAGACTCTTACTAATTTGATAGATATGTTTTAGACAGATATTTTCAAAAGCATACCCAGACCAAGCTAAGGCAGCAGGTTTATGAAACATGTTCTTCCAATATCCCATTTCATCCACCTTAAAACCAGAATCTTTTAATGGTTCAACCCATTTCAGATAAAATAGGGCATATTCATCAACAACACGGTAAAACCGATCTCTTCTTTTACGACCATATGGAATAAAACCTTGAACAAAACCAGAAGATTCTAGCTCTTGCAAACGCTTATTCAACGTACCACCAGACTTGATTTTAGTGGCATCTATAAGGTCTTCGCGTGAAATCTCATTTCCATGATTCACAATTTCTCTGACTATGGTTAAATTAACTGCGGCTTGCTCAAATAGCGATTCAAAAAGGTTTGTAAATTCATTGTAAAGCAATCCATTTTTCTGGAAACAAATGGCATCAATATTTTGTGCTGCTGACATTCCTTTACTAATCGCTCTAAGATAGAACGGTATTCCGCCCATTGCCATATAAATATCTAAAACTTGTTTCTGAGAAAGTTGAATAGAGCGACTTTGAAGAAACTCTTGTGTCTCTTTTAAATGATATGGTTCCAGCAAAATTTTTCGAGTAACACGTTTATGCAATCCGCCTTTGGCATAGATGAGTTTTTCTAACATCCAAGAAGCAGCAGAGCCACATGCAATTAGAATAAAATTTGGAAATTTACTCCAATGAAGATTCCAATAATAATCAATTGATTGAAGTAAACCTGATTTTTTTGTTGCCATCCAAGGAAGTTCATCAAAGAAAAGAACGATTTTTTGTGACTTTGGAATGCGCTCCAATTCTTTGGTAAAAAGTTTAAAAGCTTCCCCCCAATTTAGAGGCGTACGCAAAGGTGCACCCCCAAAAAACGTTTTCGATAAAACATTCATAAAATTTTCGAGCTGCTTTTTCATAGGCTTATCTTTTTCACCAGAAGTCTCAATAAAGATACCTCTATTAGAAAAATACTGTCTAATAAGGTGTGTTTTACCAACACGACGACGTCCATAAATTGCAATAAATTCAGCTTCTTTAGACTGCCAAACGCTGTCTAAAATTTTAATCTCTTTAGCTCTACCTATGATTTTTTGGGAAGACACAAACACCCTCTTTTTTAGTTATGGCTGGCTATAATATATTATACGCAGCCATAACTTTTTTTGCAAATGAGTTATGGCTGGCTATAATATATTATATGCAGCCATAACTCATTTGGTAAAAAAAGGACATTTTTTACGATGTTTGATGCTTTTTCTAGGAACCAGTGAATTTTAGGAGTTCTAGGATTTCGTCGCGGTTGAGGTATTTGATGGTGTGCTGGTCGTCGGATCCTACGACCTCTTCCATGAGCTGGCCCTTGGCGGTAATCAGCTGATCTATGCGTTCTTCGAAGGTTCCTTTAGTGACAAGCTTGAATACCTGCACTCCGCGCTGTTGCCCTATGCGATGCACTCGATCCGTCGCCTGATTCTCTCGCGCCGCATTCCACCAGCGATCGTAGTGAATGACGACTGATGCGGCTGTGAGGTCGACACCTAATCCGGACGCCTGTAGCGATCCCACAAACACGACGCAATTTGGGTCCTCATTAAATCGCTTGAGCTGCTCTCCACGACTCATGGTTGATCCACGAATTCAGGCGTATCCAATTCCTGATTCATTCAAGTATTCTTCGATAATGTCAAGCATATGGAGATATTGCGAATAGACGACGACTTTCTGATTGCTCTCTCGCGCCTCACTGAGTAATTCTAAAAATAGCTCCCATTTTCCTGATCGATGCTCTTTATAAAATTCTGCTCGTTTTAAGTAGACTGCAGGGTGATTGCAAATTTGTTTCAGACTTGAAAGGATAGCAAAAATATGAATATAAGGGATGGCGCTCGGTCATCGGACAATTCTTGCAACAGCTGCCGTCTTGATTAATCAAGCACTTCATTGTAGAGCGTCTCCTGCTCGGGCATGAGTCCGCAGTGGTAAACTTCTTCGGTTTTCTCGGGAAGGTCGGTAAATACTTCTTCTTTCTTACGACGGAGAGTGAACGGTTTAATGAACCGATTCAGCAGCTGTTTTTTATTCTCATCTTTTTCGCGTTCGATGGGTTTGACAAATAGCTCTCGGAATTCCGTCGGGCCGGGCATGTAATTTGGAAGCACAATATCGAATAGCGCTTTTAATTCTTCGATATAATTTTCAATGGGCGTTCCTGTGAGTCCAAGTTTCATTTGCGCATCCAGCGAAAGTAGCGATGCGTGCAGTCGACTGCTCTCATTTTTCGCCATCTGTATTTCGTCTAGGACTGCCAGATCGAACTGAATTTTTTTCAGTTTATTCGATTCCATTCGCCAAATTCCATATGACGTCAGCAAAATGTCATACTGTTCTGGGATGGATCTTTTAGATCCGTAAAATGTGCAAACTTTTAGATGCGGAAGGTACTCGTTTAATTTGTCTTCCCAGTGGTAGATAACTGAAGTGGGACAAATCACAACAAACGGCAATTTCTTTTCAGGATTTTCATTACGAATCGCCGCCATTAGGGCCATTGCTTGGTGCGTCTTACCTAGTCCCATGTCGTCGCATAGTAGTCCAGATAGATTATGATTGTAGAGGAACCAGAGCCAGTGAACTCCGACTTCCTGATAGGGTCTGAGGTCGCTCATTAGCCCAGTGAGATCAGGAGCTTTTGGCACTTCGAATCGCTGTAACGCTTCCAGAAAATGTGCGGCGTCTGGATCTCGCTGCGAATCGACGCGGATTTCGTCAAATATGCTGAGTCGAATGATGTCTAATGTGGACAGTGTGATTGTACTGCTTCGTTTGTCTATTCTATTTTTTGCAATGTTTCGTATCCAGTGATAGCGCGGATGATGTAGATCAAGGAGTCCAGATTCGTGATAAAGAAAACGTTTTTTGGAGTGCATGGTATCCCAAATATCAGCAATAGGAATGCTACCAAGCTCTGTTGTGTAAGCTAATTTGAGTCCGTACCATCCCTTCTCTTTCGGCGTGACGTTACTAATAGTGAGGTACAATTCTTCGGGCACATGCAAGCGCGGATCTACGATCAGCAGGTAGTGCTCGCGCAATCTTGGAATCTCTTGCGAGACAAAGGGGGGATCTCTTCGTCGGAAAGTAAAACGGGCTCCAAAAAGGGGACGGGGAGCTGTTTCCCTGCGGGGAGCTGATGAAACCCTTCTTCAGGCACATAGGTAAAATCATCGAAAAAACGGATGGTTTTATTTTTATACGCTTCTTCTGCTTCATAATGTGGCTGCACCCAAACGCGTTCATCATCTGTCAGATTAATGGTCAGACCAGCTTTAGCAATGGGGCACGCTTCGCTGAAGAATCCGGGAACATATTTCAGCTCTTCGCGATTTATGCGAATGAATGGAGCTACTTGTTCGTGATCTAATGCTATTCCTGGGCGAAGCGGCATGCCGGTGATAGAACCCACTTTCGAATAAAAACCGTGATTTTCAATGTAGATCCATGTTCCAAAATCTTTGCTGCGGAATAATTCGTGCGGATCTTGAAAGTCGCTTGAAAAGCTTAAATGGTTGTCGGGACTGACGACATAGGTGAGCTGTCCTTCAAGACTCGCAAGGTGTGTTTCGAATCCTGAAAAATTTGACAGCCATGCGCGATGTTTAGTAATAAATTCGCCAACATCACTTGATGGAATTACTGCATCAGCTGAATCAAATCTTAAGCCTTCTGTTCTGTAGAATCCTTTGAGATAAATCCACGCTCCAAATTGAGGCGCATTTTTTAAATCGTCTTTCTTGAAAAGATGTCCTTCAATATGCAAATTCCAGACGTCGTCAAAGTGAACGTCATATTGAACGGGGATTGGATCCAGATGAATTTTGGTTCCTTTTAATTTGCTGGCGATCAGTTGAGGATACTGATCCAGCGCTTCGGCGATGGCGTCTTCTTGTAATTTACCTTTAAACAAAACGCCCTGCGCTTCCTGGGCAAAAAAGCCTTCCCCAGGAACATACATCCAGCCTTTCAGTGAAATACCTGTAGAACGTTTAAACGCTTCCTTCAAATTGGTTTTTACTTCGAGAGTTTTTGTTTTTTCGTTGTAAAGGATCTGATCTATGGTATCCTCATTCATGGTGTGCACTTGTATTGGAGACTCGACAGTCGCCAAAGAAGCGACAACTGCTGCAAGGTCCTCTTCTTCCAATGAGAAGTGCAGTTCCACTTCTTTGAATTCAATGTTTATTGCATTTGGAAGCTGCAATTTCCCTGTGTCAAAACTAATGGTGTAAGGTTCTCTCGCATCTTGCATAAGCATGAGCCATTTTGCCAAATCGTTCCAGAACGAGAGCTCATAGCGCAGAAGTGTGCTAGGTCTTCCTTCTTTCCAACGCTGAATTTCTTCCTGCGATAAATTTGAAAATTTTAAGGAAGTCTCTTCAGTTTCACTGTGGCGAAAATGAAACATGTTTTCTAAATGATCTTTTGCTGCTTTTGTTTTTCCTTTGACTTGGAAGAACGATTGGATTGCATATACGCCAGGAGCTTTTTCAGTAAGGATGTCCGTGTCGTAACCGCATTTATCCGCGAAATGAAAGCAGATCGCATTCCATAGCGATTTTTTGAAGCGCTGATGCAAAGGAATCGGGCTGTCGTTGTACACGCGCAGAAAAGCGGTCGCTAAATGAACGCAACGAGACACGTCTTCGGAATTCTCGCAAGAGCAGAAGCCATCTTTGAAAGAGCCGGAAGGTTCAAGCTGCAAAAACGCCCAGACGTCCTCTTCAAGTTGGGGGTCTGAAATTTGGATCTGATAAGTTTCCCCCGAAAATTCGATATGACCGACCTTAGGCAGAAGCTTTTCTGCCTTTTTACGGTATAAATCTAAAAAATCAGGAAAATGCACGACCCACCCCCATCAGGATTTGCACTACAACCCCTTATTCTAACATAAATTGCTTAATGTTAAAAGATTAAGTTATAATAAATTCTCGGGCGGAACAAACTCATATCCAAGGTCATAAGCAACGTGCTCGTTAGTCACTTTACCCATGCAGACGTTTAATCCGTTACGCAAGCCGGAATTCTCTTTAAGAGCACGCTTCCACCCCTTGTTGGCAAGGCAAAGTGCGTATTCCATTGTGGCATTGGTTAGCGCCTGTGTCGAAGTCTGAGCACACACTGCGGGCATATTCGTCACGCAGTAATGAATTACTTTATCGACGACGTAGGTTGGATTTTCATGAGTCGTTGGTTTAGAAGTTTCTGAACAGCCTCCTTGGTCGATCGCCACGTCGACGATCACTGACCCAGGATGCATCTGACTAATCATAGCTCGAGTGATCAATTTGGGAGCCGTCTTGCCTGGAATTAACACCGCGCCAACTACAAGGTCGGCCTGCTTCACTTCGGTTTCGATTGCTTGCGATGTTGAGAAAAGCGTTTTCAATCTCGGACCAAACAGAGCGTCCAATTCGCGAAGGCGCGTCAGACTGCGATCCATAATTGTGACGTCCGCACCTAATCCAAGCGCCATGCGCGCAGCCTCAGTTCCAACAACTCCACCGCCGATAATTAACACGCGCGCGGGGACGACTCCAGGAACTCCACCAAGAAGCAGACCCTTACCACCCATATTCAGCTGCAGAGCAATCGCCCCAACCTGAATCGCCGTGCGGCCCGCCATTTCGCTCATAGGAATGAGCAATGGCAAACGTCCATTACCGTCGGTGACCGTTTCGTAAGCAACACCCACAATCTTACGCTCTAGAAGAGCCGCTGTCTGTTCTGGATCTGGTGCCAAATGTAAATAGCAAAATAGAATTTGACCTTCGCGCAAAAGCTCATATTCGGCAGACTGCGGTTCTTTAACCTTGACGATCATATCAGCTGTATAAACTTCCCTTGCATTAGGAACGACAGTGCCCCCAACAGCAGTGAACATTTCGTCGGTAAAACCAATCTGCACAGCAGCCTGCGATTGAACAAGCACGACATGACCGGCTTCAACCAACGCACGTACCATGGCTGGCGTTGCCCCTACCCGATATTCGTGGTTCTTGATCTCTTTTGGAATGCCAATAATCATATCAAACCCTTAATTTTAAATTTGTTGGTCTGCATTATAGCAAATTAAGGATTTATAAGAAACAAGGTCAATTTCTGTCACGAAATGCGATGGCCGTGAAGGTACAATCTTCCCGGTTATCTATAAATTGAATTTTAGGCCAATCTTGGAGTGCGCGACGTACTCCCGTGCCAAGTCCGCGATACGGCAATAATCCTTTGGTAGCAAATGAAGCTAATATCGGATTACGCTGAACAGAGTTTCCGGCCACAATTTTTTCTACCGTTAGGTGATTAGGTAGGTAGCCAGGATTAATAATTTCAATTCGATCTTCATACGAGAAAATTCTAATTGGAGCTGTGATAAAATAATCACGGTGGATTAACGCATTCACCAAAAGTTCTTCAAACACAATTTGTGGAATTTCCGGTTCACCAAGTGAATTGAAACTTTTCTGCATTTGAATTTTTCGCAGATTACGCATGATAAATGCTAATGCTTTTTGGTAAACTTGTGATAATGGCCCTCCAATATCTTCGCTGTCCATATAACTATCTGTGATTTTTTCTCCTGCAACGGAAACAGCCTTAACAACAAATTCCGGTTTATATATTTGTGGTTTTTGACCAAACAACAACAACCCTGCTAAATTTAACCGATTACCGCTCGCCAAATTCATATTGTCGAGGAGCCGTATTCTTTCTTCGCTAGATTCAGTTAATCGTTCACTATACACTTTTAGAAAAAATTCAGAAAAGAGAGACCAATCCATAACATCAATACCTGCTCGAGTAGGTACCTCATCTGCGTGAAGCAAATCTACATCCTGAAATAGACGTCGCAATTCTTCTTTCGAATTAACCCGTCTTTTGTCGGCTCCGCTTTTTAACCAAATAACTCCTTGGTTATCAAAGTAAGGTTTGTCTATTCCTTCAGGCACCGAAAGGACAATGACTACACGATCTGAACTAATGGCGATATTTTCTGTTTGAACAGTAACTGGACTGCGCACATGTTGATTAGCCGCATTACTGATGATTTGATTCATTCTATCGACATCAGCACTTGAAAGGCCGCTTAAAACACCTTTATTGCTAACTCCAATAAGAAGAACTCCACCTCTTGAATTAGAAAAAGCTACAATCTCGGCTGCTAGCGAGTCAACATTGCGTATATCTTCCTTAAATTGGTGTTTACTATCTTCACCCTTGGAAACAATGCTTTTTAATTCTTCTAGATCCATAACTAGCATACCATTTGTCTAAATGACGTTTGATGATATTTAGGTCTTAAATATTTCTTATTCTTCACATGCACTACAGTAGCATATAGCATACCTGCCTCAGCAAGAACAATTGCATCTTTTTTAGAGATCCATTCCTTAACCTCTTTATTACCAACCAAATATTCAGAAATGGTACGTTTTTTATCAAGACGTACTCCATGAATCTTCTTCACATCCTTAGGTACTTCTCTTCCTTCTCTCCACCCTTCATGACGCTTCATAGCATCTAGCAACTGCTCAAATTCTTTATCATTTAATGAACGAATAGTGCGTCCCATATCTAATTTCGAAAAATCCTTGATGCTTTTTCTGTATCGTATGACTTCTTCTGTGTCAGGTTTTCCCTTTTCAACACCAGTATATTTTCGGGGAAGTTCATTAAGAGTTAAATCTATGTACATATCTCCTTCTTTTAAACGCTTGGCCTGAGCGTTGCGGCCAGTAATATAATCCGGAAAAACAGCAAATTTAAGATCGGGTCTCTTACGAATATGGCCGGCATCCCCAATTGCTCCATTAAGTCTGGCAAATTCACCTATCAAAAGATTCCCAGGATTATTGTTTCTCCATGACCTTGTGCTCGCTTGATCCTCACTTTGCCCTTCATAACTTTTCCAATAACGAGTCAATGTATTTCCATCTTCATCATAGTATACAACTGAATTATCAGGTCCGTTTTCAGCTTTGATAAATTTTTTTATATAAAATCCTTATTATTAAACACTTATTAAAGTCATTACTAAACACTTATAATTAAAACTATTTCTGGAATTTCTTTTAATGGTCCATTGGGATCTATAAACCGCTTGAGATCTTGATATGGGATTACAATTGTAGCGGGGCCATCCGCCCAACCTCCTACTGTGTAGGACCTAAAAATTATCATTAAACCTTGTTCAGTGAGAACAAAAATGTCGAGATCATTGAGCTCTAATTCCGGTGTAATCCCATAACCTGGTTGGTAATAACCATAATGTCTAGACTTGAAATGATTCTCACAATAATTAAGTAAAAATCTGCACCAATCACTTTCTTTAATAAAAATATTTTCCAAACTAAATTCAATTACATCATTTCCGTTTTGCCAAAAATTTTTCCCTTGATAATGTGTCCATCCGTGAGGACATGCCCTATCTTGAAATTCAAATCCATAGACACTAATAAGATTGGGTACGCTGTAAACAGGAAAGAGTTGATAAACTAAGGTACAACCTCCAAAACCTTGGTCATATACTTCTTCCGAGATTTCTTCGTATTTAACAAAACTTTCAAAAAGTGCAGTTGCTGAAGTTTCAAGTTTTTTATTCACGTAATCAATTAAGGTGTTATCACCATAGAGACGAGGGTAAACACATTCCGCTGAAACTTGAACTGTTGTTTTAAATTCAGTTTGGAGTATGCGCTCTTCCTTCGGAAATGATCTGATTGCCTTCTGTAATCTTTCTGGAATCCATATATTTTCAAGAATTGGATCTGAAACGTATTCTGACTGCTCTTCCGAACTAACAACATTTGCATACAATAAATGTGTATTAAAGAACAAAAGCAGAAAAAAAAGATATTGTAATTTGTTTCGCATATAAAAACCGTAATAATACAATTGATATTGCTTAAATTTACCTTTTTTTGCCAGTTTTTTTTCACTATTTTAAATATTGGCTTAATCTATCCGCCTTACGACGGCTGCAGGGCCTGCACCAGTGTGAACGGCCCCGCTGCCGTCATAAGACGGACAGATTAAGCCCCATAGCAAAATTTATCAAAACTTTATTTAAACTTAATTATTTCTTAATACATTCCGCGGTATAATAGGTGTCTAATAACCAAGGAATTAGTGTGGAAGTCGTAATTCCAAATAACATTGACCCTAGCACGGCCCTGACTGTGAAGCCACCTCATGAGAACAAGGAGTTTCACTGCACCTACTGGATTCCTCGAATTTTCATTAATAGTGCCTCTAGTTTCGTTCCACAATTCCATGCAATCAAAAACGCTTTGGACGTTAACACGCACTGGTATGTTAACCTTAGAACTGCCCTGGCTGTGAAGCCAGCTCGTGAGAATAAAGAGCTTCATCGCACCTACTGGATTCCGCGAGTTTTCATTAATACTGCATCTAATTTTGTTCCGCAATTCAGTGCAGCCAGAAACGCTTTGGACATTAACACGTCCTGGCATGAATACAATAAGTCAGCGAATTATAACCATCTGCTCGAAACAGCGATTGCTGTCACACTTCTTGTAAATAGTATCTTTTGTCCTTCGGTCGCAGGTATCTTAAACGACTGCCATCGACTGACGAAATATGCCTATGATCTGGGGAAAGAAGAAAATCAAAACGCCAAATGTTTGCTTATATTGGCGGTGCGTATCACTATCCGAGTTGCATCTATTTTTTCTATTGCTATTCCAGCCATTTTTATTCCGGTACAAGTAATAAAAATTGTGGAAGGTAGTTTTGACACTTATTGGACATTGAAAAATGCCAAGGATATTACTCCGGAAATAATGCTTGAAAGCGCAAATGACGGTATTCCTACCGCCATCCGATGCGCTCGCCTTTATTCTGCTCTAGACCTCACACCAAAACTGGTGGCGTTGCTTGCTCTTTACTAAACTCGATTGAAAGCAGTTTAGACACACCACGTTCCTGCATGGAAACTCCAAACAGACGGTCGCAGATGGACATTGTGCGCTTATTGTGCGTGATGATGACAAACTGACACTTGTCTGTGAACTGTTTCACAACGTTCACAAAGCGTGAGATGTTTGTGTCATCGAGTGGAGCGTCGACCTCGTCCAAGATACAGAACGGAGCTGACTTCACTTCGAAGATGGCAAACAGAAGGGCCATCGATGTGAGGCATTTCTCACCACCTGAGAGCAAGCTGATGGATCGCATCTGCTTCCCTGGTGGTTTTGCGACGATCTCAATTCCGGCGTTGAGGATATCTTCCGCTTCGGTGAAGAGAAGATCTGCTTCCCCACCGCCAAAGAGGATGGTAAAGTTTTTCTGGAAGTTAGCACGCACTTTTTCGAATGTCTCTTCGAACATTTTGCGGCTTTCGACATCTAGCTTGGTAATGATTTCAACGAGCTCTTGTTTTGAAACGGAAAGATCGTCGAGCTGCTGATTCAAGAACTCGTAGCGCTGTTTCAGCTCTTCAAACTCTTCAGATGGACGCCATATTGATGTCACCCGAATCTTCAAGCATGCGGCGCAGTTTGCGGATCAGCTTTTCAGCTTCATCGGTTCCGATTTCCAGAACGATCTGCTGACCGCGCGCATCTTCAATGGTCATTCCGTAGCGCTCTTTCAGTTCGTTTTAATCGACTCTATTGACGCCACAACTTGCGTCATCTCCATTCCCACTTCATACAACTGTGTTTCGCATCGTTTGATCTCTTCGCGCGCTGAATCAAGAGTCAGTTCCACTTCTTTGATCGCTTGTTTATGAGTGGACACTTCGTGCTCAAGCTGACTCGACGCTTGCACCACTTCTTCCAGTGCTTTTTCAACATCTTGAAGAAGTTCCGCATCTTGCTCAAGTTTCGCCTGAATCTGATCTTGCAACGCTTGACCCACTTCTACCTCTTGCTCCAGACGCTGCTGCTGCTGGATACTCTCCAGATCTTGCACTTCCAGAACGTTGAGCGAGTGCACCACTTTGCGATGCTGGTCGATCACCTCTTTGAGGCTGCTCTCTTTCTCTTTGAGTCTGTCCTGCTCTTCTCTCAAAGCGCCGCTGCGCGCTTCCACTTCTTGATGTAATTCTGTCGAACGCTGCTTGTGCTGCTCAGCCTCCTCTTGCGCCTGACCATGTTTTTCAAAAAGATCATCCAACGTATCTTGGTGCCGCTGAATTGCCGCTTCCGCAGCTTGCACTTCTTGCTCCAGCTTTTCACGATCCGACTGTGTTTTATCGCGGTCGCTTTTCGCGCGCTGGAAAGCAAAATTCACTTCCACCAGCTTCATCTCTTCGCGGCGGATTGCTCTATCCAATTCATAACGCTTACTGTCCACTTCTCCGCTCTTAGCGTTGAGCACTTGAAGCTCTTGCTCTTTTTCTGCCATGATCGTTTGCGACTCTTTGATCGACTTTTCAAGCGCTTTCAACTCTGCTTCGCGCAGGAATACGTTATTTTCCCCTTGCGTCACATAGAACACAACATGACGACTGTCAACGTATCCACCATCTTCTGCCCACACCTCTGTGTTTGGATTCTGCTTCACCAATTGCAGAGCTGCTTGTGCATCTGAAACGATGGCAACGCGACGCAAAAAGTGACGACTAACGGCGGTATCCAGAACTTTCGTTAATAAAGTCGTGATCGATTCTGCAGCGCCGTTGACCTCTCCTAATTCTTCGAGACAGAGAAGCGAAAAGTCTTTGATCTGATTTTCTTTAGCGAAAGCTAATACTTCCTGGAATTCCGCGCTGTTTTTGCAACCAGTGTTTGGTTGTACGGCTTCATCACAGCGCTGATAGCCGCTTCGGCTCCAGCTTGCGGGTAATCAGCTCGTACAGCCCTTGCAGTTTGTTGTACAGAGGACTTGTAGGCTTGGTGCTCTCTTGTAGAAGACATTTCGTACCCGGAGAGAACCCTTCCATCTCGTCACGCAGACGTTTTAACACCTTCTGACGCGCCTCAGCGATATTTTGCTGCTTGCGCATCTCATCCAGCTCGCTCTTAATTTGCTGGATCTGCTGTTTCAGACGCTGCATCTCTTCTTCGTAATCTTTCAGGCTGCGCTTTCTGATCGTCAATATCTTGAGAAACCTCACGGCCAGATCCTGCTCTTTGGCTGTAATCTGTTCAGCTAAATCGAGCAAGTGTTCGGACAGAAGTTCGCGACGCTCTTGCAACTGCTTGCGACGCTCCTGATTATTCTCCAAGCGCACCGTGTGCTGCTTCAGTTCACCGTCGATGCGTTTTTCGGTTTCCATCAGCATCACGTAGCGATGGTGCGCCTCTTGCTGCTGCTTGCGCAGATCGACCAGCACCTGCTCTAAAGTGTGCACCTGTTCCCACTGCTCCTTGGTCACCATTTCCAGCCCAGCCAGCTTCTCCGTCCACTTCCTGCTGCTTCTGCTTCTGGACTGCCTCTTCCTGCTGACGATGCTGACGCTTTTGAAGCAGTGCTTCAAGCTCTTGCTTCCACTGTCTTTCTTTGTTACGGATCTCTTGAATGCGCTGCTGATTCGTTTGACGCTCACGCATTTTGATTTCGCGCTGGCTTCGTGTCTTGTAGACATTTTCGTTTTGGACCCGAAGCATCTCTTCCGTTTCGTTTAATCTTGCCTTTTTGTCATTGAGCCCTTGAATCATCTGCTGCAAGCGCTCACTGCTCTGAACCAACTGCACCTGCTGCGCCTGCTGTCTCTCATCCGCAGCGATGCGACGCTTATCTAAGCGATCCCATCCGGTCAAAAAGACACCCTTTTCTAGACGCTCGTACTCGGCACGATTGGACTTGTACGCCTTCGCTTTTTCTACTTGCTGCTCTTTGACAACGATCTGACGCTCAACCTCTTTGTGGATGTCCTGAACGCGCGACATGTTGTTGTCGACCTGTTCCAGCTTACGCATGGCCCGCTGTTTTTCCACCAGGAAGCGCAAAATTCCAGCCGCATCTTCGAAGATGCTGCGGCGCTCGAGAGGAGTGTAATGAATCACCTGGTCAATCTTACCCTGCTCGAAAATAGCGAACGAGTTACGACCCACACCCAAATCCAAGAACAGATCCTGAACATCTTTCAAACGAACGCTCTGCCCGTTGATCAAGTAATCCGACTCACCACTGCGATGCAGGCGACGAGTCACCTCAACCTCTTCATAGTCTATAGGTAAGAGACGATCTTCATTAGAAAAAGTGATACAAACTTCACAAATATTGAGCCCCTTGCGCTTCGCCGTACCCGCGAAAATGATGTCCCGCATCGATTCCCACGCATCGATTTAGCCGACTCCCCCATGACCCAGCGGATGGCATCGGCAGTATTTGACTTACCGCAGCCATTGGGACCGACGATCCGTCATTCCTTGGTGGAAGTGGATCACGGTTTTATCAGCAAAAGATTTGAATCCAAAGAGTTTCAGGCTCAGAAGACACACGGGGACCTCCAAAAAATAGAGCAAACTAGCTGTTTAAAAGAGCAGCATAAATTGTTTTAAAAAATAAAACTGAATTATACCAGATGAATGGCACCACTTCAAGGATAAAAGGGTGTCAGGTGTGGCATTCGGGCATTTGAGCATGGCGGCCTGGCGCCATGCTCAAATGCCCGAATGCCACACCTGACACTTTTAAATTGGGATCAAAAAAGTTAAACATCACTCTAAGAGTTGACCAAAATCGATTACTTTATCAAAATATCTCTCATCCAAAACACTTTCTTCTACTCCATTCACATGAATGAGTACAGGTCTGATGGAACAGTTTCTAGGAATCTTTAAATTTTTTCTTTTTTTTTCCATTTCTTCGATGATTTTATTGCCGACAGGCTTCTTAGAAAATTTAATTTCACATAAATACAGATTATGAAACCGAGTTTGAATCATATAATCAATTTGGCATCCAGCTTGCTTGGTTGTAGGACTTTGAAAAAATGGGCCTTCCATTACTATTTCCTCTGGAGAAATTCCTAATATCTTCCAGAGAGTTTTTCGGTTATGGACAACAAGATTTTCAAACTGTAATCCCATGATCCCTTCCCATCCAGGAAGTTGGGTTATTAAAGTGGAAAAGCTCTCTTTTTCGATGTTAGAACGATTTGGAGCTATATATTTCAAATAAAATCGCAAATAATTATCACTTAAACGATAACGACTCAGTTTTCCTTCTTTTCCACTTTTTAGATCCCATGTAAAGTCTCTTTTTACAAAGCCTGCCTTTACCAATTCATCTAGATATTTGCTGAATATTCCTCCTAAGACTTTTTCCTAATTCCTTGCAAATTTGAACAAGCTCTTTTGGACCATTCGCAAGGCAAAGGACAATTTCTTTATGCCTAGCTTTAGTACGAGAAAAAAGATCAGAAAATATCTCATCAAATTCTCGCACAAGCAAGCCTCCTTTAGTAAAACAGAGATCTTGAATATTTTGTTCTGCAGGAAGATTTGGTTTGATTTGTTCCAAATAGAGTGGAACACCTCCTGTTACAGATAAAAGCTTGAATTTTTCATAGGAGGAAATGCGCTTTTCTTTTGGATGCCAGAAAGCATTACAAACATCTAATGGAAGTTCTTCAAGCACAAGATCGAGAGTAATTCTTCCAAGAAATCCTGTACTACTTAGGATATTTTTTTCAATCCATGAAGATACGGAGCCACAAAGCGCAATAATTAAATGTGGATTTTTGCTAAAATACATATCCCAAGCTGTTTTCAAATGGCCTAAAAAATGAGGATCTTTTCCTCCCATCCATGATATCTCATCGAATACAATAAGAATTCGCCTTTTTTAGTTTCCTTAGAGAGATACCAGAAGAGATTACTCCAATCATCTGGCTTAATGCCAGGAATGCCAGCTCTTTCAAGCTGACGTGCAAAATCATTACGTTGAGTTTGAGCTGTTGTCTTGCGAACTGGAGGATTTCCAGAAAAGAAATAGCTTTTCATTTCTTTCCCAAATTCTGCAAGAAGCCTGCTTTTCCCGATACGCCTTCTACCTCGAACCACAATAAGACTAGCGCTTTTTTTGTCTAAAAGCCCTTTAAGCCTAGCCATTTCGGCTTCACGACCTATAAACTGAGATGATTTCATTTTAGCTCCTACATTCTATGCTATAAGCATACTCGTCGGAGAGATGAAAATCAAGCAGCAAACAGCAAATTTGACCTGTTTGCTGCTCGATTTTTACATTCAAAAAACGAGCAGCAAACAGTCAAAAATTACGGTTTAATGCTCGATTTTAGAATGCAAAATTGGAGTCCAAATAGGCTATTCTAAAGAGGAGTTTTAAGTCCCTCGTCTTCCCTAACTCCTGAGAGATCGTTTGGATAGCTAGGTCGATGGGTGTCAAGGGTGGCATTAGGGGGATTTGAGACCATTTTATCTTAGATGATAAGTCCAATTTTAGATTAGCCTAATTACAGTTTTTTGGAAATCATATGATCGGTGCGCTATGAAGCAACTTTGTAAAGCTCATATATTTTATGGAAGATTGGGGTTTCTAAAACAAAACACTATTAC
>CAWHZN010000005.1:0-5834 GCA_963833865.1 uncultured Parachlamydiaceae bacterium
ATACGTTCCGTTTTAGAAACCCCAATCTTCCATAAAATATATGAGCTTTACAAGTTGCTTCATAGCTATCACGGCCGCATACCCAGATCTGAGCGTTATACCTTGTGGCAGAAGTGTGAAAATGGCACACTTTTTCTCCTAGAAACTCTCATAGAAACTGGTAGCCAAAGAGGACCGATAGGCTCCGGCAGCTTTATGTGATGAGCAATAAGCTTGACTATCTTAAGGTATTGATACGTTTGGCGCAAGACACCCGGACTATTGACAACAAACAGTACCTATCCATCCAAACGATCCTCCAGGAAATAGGGAAAATGATCGGCGGATGGATTAAATCCATTCCGCAATAGAATTAGATTTAAGAACTGAACGCCAATGAGTGCGTCATGCATTTCAAAAAAAGTGGGACGCATAGACGTATTCGTTTCGTTGATTTACTAGAGTTTAAAAAACAAGCGGATGATGCTAGTGAGAAAGCAATGGATGAGCTTGTGAAACTAGGTCAAGAACTAGATATGGGATATTAATGAAAAATATGAAAAGAATAGCAGCGAGTAAATTTAAGGCGGAGTGTCTCCATATTCTGGATATGGTTAAGGAAAAGAAAGAGAGTTTTATTATCACCAAACACAATCGTCCAATCGCCCAGCTTATACCTGTGGAAGAGGAAAAACCCATCTATGGGTATTTAAAAGATGTTACACACATCATCGGCGACATCATGAGTCCGATAAAAGAAGAGTGGGATGTTTTACGTTAAAAATTAGATCATAGCGGTGTCAGGTGTGGTATTCGGGCATTTGAGCATGGTGGCCTGGTGTCAGCGTGGCATTCAATAGGCATTTGCATTCGCAAATGCCTATTGAATGCCACGCTGACACCAGGCCACCATGCTCAAATGTCCGAATGCCACACCTGACACCCTTCGACCTAGCAATCCAAACGACTAATCAACTCATTTGTTATAGTCAGCCATGCATCCTTCTCATCCCAGCTCACGCCCTCTGCCAGCAAAGGAGAGATATCGTTTAAAAAAGTTGGGTCAGACATTTTTCTGCTAACATTTTCTTCAAACTGTTTTTGGAGTATAATCGTGCCGTGGTGTTGATTGTACTTTTTAAAACCGTTTACTACTCTATTGCAGTCAACTTGGTATTTCTTTATTCCAATCCAAAGGTCAAATAAATCACGACCTTTCGAGCGCTGGAACAGCGCCCTTAATTTAGTTGACATCAGCTCATCCAAGCAATATGTGCTTATATCGGAACTTCCAGAAAACCAAGGTGAATTAACCGAGTGATGTTGTGTTGTAAATCCATAAACAGAAAATGGTTCTATGGAATTGATTTCAACTTTTAGCCGCATAGGAAAAGATGGTGTGTCTTCTGAATCAAAACGATAAACGAGTTTAACAATGTTTTGCTTTTGTGACCATCTTGCTTGACCAAGCCATGGATCTAAAACAGTTCTAATAGTTGATAGAGTTTCCCAATTGGTTCATCTTTGATTTGGACAAAATCAAGATCTTCACTATAACGAGTTGCAGGCGTAAAAAATAGTTTGTTTAAAGCTGTCCCACCTCTAAATGCGAGGGAGGATTTTATTTTAGGATGATCATATAAGCTCACTAATGCACGGCTAATTACTAAATCTTGTTCGACCTGTCGATCAAAAAGCCAATTCGCTTTTTGTCGCCAATTTTTAATATAATCTTTTGGAATCATAAATCGCTCTCGGGTTTTGTGTTTACGGCTATTCTCCACTTCAAATTTCGCACAGCGCCTTTTATTGAAAGGTAAGGAGCTAGAGGAATAATTTTTGTAGTATGTAGTTTTAAATGTTCATATAACGTTTGAGATAATTCTGAATTGTTCAATTCATCCAATAAAAACCCCAGTCGCTGAATCCAACGTTTTTCAGGACTTGCTTCAGCAAGTGCCAGTAAAGGTTCTGGTTTCATCCTTTCTACCAATTCTTCGAGGATAGTCATCACGCTACCTAACCCGCCGCATTTTCGAGCATAGCAAATAATATCCATCGCAGTGGCTTCTGGTGTTGAAATATTGATGTATCCAGCAGTTGTTTTCATTACTGCCAGTGGTGTTTTTAAAAGTTGTTTTTTCGCAATAAATTCAATTCGAACTCGACCACATCTGATCATGGGTCTATTTTTTTCAACCATCACAAAATAAACTTGTGGTTGTTGATGGGCAGCTCCATGGTACATCGCGGCACTCTGAAGGCACACGTAATAGGCCATTCCCAAATATTCCATAAGCTGTGAGATAAATAATTCAGGAGGTAGGCTTTTTAAAGTCCGATATTCTGGGGGTATAATGAGGTAAAAGCCTTTTGCAGGACTTGCAAGTTCGTCCTTTGCCCTTAGTCGTTCTATTGCGTTCCATACTGCCTTGTTTGAGGTTCCCAAGGCTGCTTTAATCTCTGCTATGGTGAAACACCTCCTACCTTTGGCAGATAATTCATCTAAAAAGGTTTGGATCCTCATGATATACCTTAAACTTGTTTTAACCCCCGAAAAACGGGGGTCTATATAAGTTTAACTATAAGAGATGCTAAATATATTGCATAGTGAAATCTAAAAGGGTGTCAGGTGTGGCATTCGGGCATTTGAGCATGACGGCCTGGCGCCAGCGTGGCATTTGCATTCGCAAATACCTATCGAATGCCACGCTGGCGCCAGGCCGTCATGCTCAAATGCCCGAATGCCACACCTGACACCGCTATTAGAAAACTATTTCACAACAGAATTAATAAAATCTTTATATGATTTAATTAAATATTATATTTTGCGTAAAAACTAATATTGTTTTATAATAAAAGGGGACTTTAAATCGGGGGAGGCACCTATGACAATTCCAGTATGCCACTATAATGATCCAGATAAATTGAAGGCTTTTTGTAACGACCTCGTCCAATGGGGAAAACCAGGGCATGAGGAACTCGAGATCGTTCAAGTCAGCGAAAATGGAACAACCTATCGAACTATCAAAACTTGCCCTACAAGTTCTTCCTCTACCCCCAGTTTAGAAGAAAAGGCCCGCTTAATCCATGATTTGATTAAGGAAAATTTAGAAGCGCTTGAGAAAATCCCAGGTGATTTGCCCAGGAAACTCATCAACCGAGTAATGACGCATCTAGAGGATAAAGATAAAGGTCAATATTTCGAGGATATCTATAACGAATACAATGCAAAACAAGAATCGAAGACTAGTGTTGAAGAGAATAAGCAAATTTCAGAAGTTTTTCAAGAAATCAATCTAAAACGTGAAGAGGCTCGAGAAAAACGCTATGTAGCTGAAAACAAACTGATAGAAGCAAATAAGATTTTGGAAGGAGCAAAAAGAGAAGCTGAGGCTATTATTGCCAAGGCGGAGGCTGTTCGTACTGAAGTAATGAATTCTAAAAAGCTCGAAGAAGCAAGATTAACAGGTCAGGTTGCATTAGAACGTCCTCTAAGACAGAAAACTTTAGGGGACGTACTAACTGAAGATAAGGATCATTTAAGTATTCGATTCATTTGCAAAGATGGAGAAGAAGTTTTTGCACGCGATACGGCTGTATTTACCGATTGGGATGTCGAGGATAAAAATAGTTTTTTTGTTCAAGCGGCCAAAGAATGGAAAGAACTAACTGCTAAAGTAGGCAGTATCGACAAAGTTTTAGAAATTTCCTTAAAAGATTTTTCGGCTAAAGCTGTTCAGCATTTTGTCAAGGCTCATTACGAAGTAAAGGAACCTATGCCTTTTGATCTTCTAGTTGAAAATGAAAAATTAGCCAGGGAGTTAGGAGATCTATCACTTCTAAAAAGTTGTCAGGATGCAATCAACCACTGGAAACAACAGCCCGATTATCTTTTGCTACTGATTGATCTGCTGAGCAAGTCACTTGTTTCATCCGATTCTAAGATTTATGAAAATATTCCGTTCAATAAGTTGAAGGATGTAAAATCCATTCTTTCTGAGAACGCTGCAATTATTAAAGAAATTGCCAAGAAAGCGCCTGTTCTCCCTGAAAATGCCTTAGGGAAAGAAGCTAGTGAAAAATTCTTAGGTATAAAAATAGATGGTGTTGAGCCAGCAATACCTGCAAAGTTACGTGCATTAGATCCAAAAGAATTTGACTTGATCTTGTTCCCTAAATCGATAAATGGCAAAGCGGTTGGCGGTGCTATGTTGGAGGAAATTGCACAGAAAGTTCCTGATGAGACAAAACGAATCAAGAAATTCTATTGTCCGGATTTATTCGAGACACATGTTGTAGAGGGTGAATCTGAATGGGTTGCGGTTACGAAAGATTTTGTTAAAGATAGCATTAGAAAAACAGGCCAAGATCAAGACAAACTTCTTAAAGATCAGAGCCTTATTATGTCTCGGCCATTGGTAATGACGTACATTGCAATATTGAGGCATGCTGCAGGTTTAAAGTCGCAGACTTTTCTTGAAAAGGGTTTATATACAAGAGCCAAGGAAGGGGAAGTCTATTGGGTTGTTGGGGGCCTTTCCTCGGATGGTCTCTTCATCTTCGACTTCAGCGACTATGCCGGCGACACAATGGCGTTGTGGGTCAGCGGAAGTAAGGCCATTGGAGATTGGAACATTGACCATTGGCTGGACATTGTTTTTTGTTCTTTGGAATTTTCAGAAGAGTGGTTTTAAAAACTCCATAAAAATAAAAGTATAATGCATTTTAAACAAGTGGGACATCAAGTCGTTAGACTTGATGTCCCACCGCAGAATTTTTTTTCCAATAAAAACCCCGGCACACTTATTTAGTATCCCTCACCCAGTAGGCGTTTTTGACTGCTTGGGCTAATTCATATTGATTCGCATGAGATAATATCCCCAAGTAAGATTGCACTGTTTGGTCTAAATTCACAGCGTCTACGTGTCCATGTAAATAGTGTTCATGTACTTTTTTCAAACGTTTTTTCATGCGCTGTTTTGTTCTCGTTCGGACTAGTAAATAGTTAGCAAACAGTACGTACCCTACAAAATCAATGCCACGATCCAATTTCCGTATAATCACTTTTTTTGGATGCAGTTCGAGGAGAAGCTTTTCCCTTAAAAATAGTTGAATACAGAGTATCAATTGTTTCAAATAGTTTTCATCATTGGACAAATGATAAAATCGTCGCAGTAACGGATGTAGTAACGTGCGCGGAGTGTCTGTTTCACAAAATCGTCCAATTCGTGAAGATAAATATTTGCAAACAATTGAGACGTCACATTTCCTAATGGAATTCCTTTATCTTTTGTATGCTTGACATGAAAACTATCGATGATGGTGTCAATAATTTTTAGAGTTGTACTGTCTTGCACTTTTTTCCGAAGAAGTGTCTTCAAAATTTGATGATCGATAGAGTCAAAAAAACGCTTGATATCCATTTTTAAGGCGTAACAAGGTTTGGTTCCGTTTGCGCTTCTTTTTCTGATCATACGCTGTAACTGTGTCACTCCAAGATGGGTTCCTTTCTCTAGACGACTTGAAAGTGAATGAAAGATGAACTGTTTATCGAATATATCAGTCAACGCATCATAAACCATTTGATGGACGAGTCGATCTTTTACAGATGCTTTACTGATGTGACGCAGTTTTCGGATCCGTAACGTAAAAATATTGGTATGAATCATGTTTGTATTGCGCTGTAATCAAATCGGAGTGGAGTTGAAAAATATTGTCCTCTAAATGCCTTTCAAAATGCTGAACATCTTTTCTTTTACGTTTGCCTCGTTTAAAATAGTTCCAGCATTGAAACAGATGTTCCAATGAAACCATTTTAAAAAATAAATTGTGGGCTGTTTTCATGTCGCAAA
>CAWHZN010000006.1:0-3052 GCA_963833865.1 uncultured Parachlamydiaceae bacterium
CTTACCCCTAAAGATACTCCAAATGTTCTGCTTCCGTAAGAAGGCGATCTTCGTCAACAGAGTCCTCATAACAAAAAGAAACCCAATAGATGCCATTTTTTCTTGTAATCCTTAAGGAGTTCGGCTCCTTATAATCGCAGTGGTTTTTAACGACTAAGTAGCCTATATTATTTGTTTTGGTCCCTATAAAAAGACGTGTGACTCCGTCCGCACATTTTTCGAAAACAAATAATTCTTTAGTCAGATGAATGCTTCCAGTATCGGATTTCTTTTTTCGATGAGGTTTGCCGCAAAACCTTTTTTTATAATTTTGATAAGTCTTAAACCAATTGGAAGCTGTATTCCTAAGTATTTGGCTCGGACAATCGAAAAGCCATGGGGATAAATCGGTTTTGTATTGGGAATAGGTCTGGTTAATCGGCGGGTAATTTCCTAAAGGCAGATAACGTTTTGAAAAGCATGCAAGATAATGATCTTCTTCGCATTTTGCATTCCATATAAAACGGGCGCACCCCATCCACTGGCTCAAAATTCGCTTTTGTTCTATTGTAGGGCTAGATTTTAGTTTTACACCCATCAACATGGCATGAACCGGTTGTTTTATATCAAACAGACAAGTTACCATGGTTGATAAAAAAGGTCAATATCATGATTGAAGAATTTTCTTGGAGAGTCGGCAGAAGTTGTGTTTTTAAGAATTTTATCCATTTAGTCTTTGTTACAAAGTATCGAAGAGGCGTTTTTACTGATGAAATCCTAAAAAAACTACATGAGATATTTCATGAAACGTGTTTGCAGATGGAGGTGGAACTACTTGAATTTGGAGGAGAAGAAGATCATGTTCATCTTATGGTCTGTTGTCCTCCAAAAATAGCAGTAGCGAATCTAGTAGGAAAGCTGAAAGGGAAATCTTCTTACATGATAAGAAAAGATTTCTGGCCGCACATTAAAACAAAACTATGGGGAGGTCACTTGTGGTCGCCTAGCTATTGCGTAGTCTCTTGCGGAGGCGCTCCTTTAGAGATTGTAAAACAATACATAGCAGACCAAAAACGTCCGGATGCACAAAAAAATGTAAAGCGGTCACAAACTTTTACAGGAAGAAAAAGGGACAAAGACAAAAAGTGGCTTGCTTGACCTTCCCCTAAAGGGGAAGGATTGCGCAAGCCTTTTGTTCAATAGCGTATGGATTTATTTTTGACTTTTTTAGACTTCCCAAAAAATGTGGCTCGGAACTCGCCTAATTTGGGAAGTCTATATGTGGGCATAAAATCGATCCATAGACTTACAATCAGTTTTTTCATGTCATAATAATAAAATACATAGCTCTCAATATTCTCTATAGATCGTTTTTTGCCCCTCACGAACTTACTATTGTTTTCTACCATTAGGTTTATTTTTACAGGCATAATTTTCTTTTCTGGTTCTTTTCTATCTTTTATACGGCCGTATTTTCACTTTGTACGAATCTCCCTCACTTTTCATTTTGCTTTGTATTTTTGCAAACGACTATTAGGCTTTTCAGGTATGGTGTAAACAATTAGTTTTCTTTTTAACGTCAACTTTAACATTCATTAAGCTGCGATATTTTCTTTTGCCCTAAACCTTTCGCAATTTCCGACCGAGAAAGAGGACCTCTATTTTCAAGTAATAATTTAGGACTTTATCCTTTAGAGGCTGCTTATCTTGTATTAATGCCAACTGTAGCCGTGACTCTTGCTGCGACTCTAGCCGTGACTCTTGCTGTGACTCTAGCCGTGACTCTTGCTGTGCTAGTTTTAACCTACCCTCTTCAAAATTGCTGTGACAGAAAAATGTTATAATGATGGAATCATCTTGATCTTCCCATTTTGGAACGGGATTACCATTTTCATTGCACCAATCCAAAATATTTAGAGTTCCTGTTCCCCATTTTTCGATTATTCCTACACGATATAAAACATCTGCTATTAAAGGATTCCAAAGTTTTGACTGATGAGGTCTGATTAATTTTTCAGGTGTTAACCCAAAATAAAAACAGCCCGGATTGATCCTTTCCAGATGATCGCTATACATAGCAATTGCAATGAGGGCTAAGGTGTGACGAGTATAGTCTCTATGACAAAACGCATTGGAAATAGCTTCCCTTGTTGCACGAGGGGGATACATTGGATAATCTTCTCTGCGCATTTTACCTGAAACCACTCTTCCTGCGATTGGCATATGATCCAATAAAAAAATGTTTCAGCCCGCCAAAGAAGATCAAATAAATGTCCAGCAGTATTGGCGATTGTCAATAAAATCTCCGAGCGCTATCCTTTCCTTTGAAATATGCCAACCGAAGAGATAATTGTGGATATAACGAAAAAAGTTTTTTACTTTTTCCAAACAAAACGACGGCAGCATTAAGGAGACGCCCTTCGTAGATTAATCCAAGGCCATTCAAAATAAATTCCACATCAACGTTTTTCTGTCGTTTAGGTTCATCCATACGGCCGATTTTTATAGCAGTTTCGAGAGTAGAATAAATTTCATCTTCATCAAGGTCGCTAACTTTAACTGTATCCGGAGCTGGTTCATTTTCCCATCGTTTCGTTTCATGAAGGTATACGACTAATCTTCTTTCATATTCATTTCTAGGCATGATTTGAGTGGTAGGGCCATGGCGCAAATAAGGTCTGTTATTAAATGTATAAATTTTACGCTCACCATGAACTTTAATAAAAATAGCCGCCTTGTCGTCATCAATCGAAATAAGCTTAATTTCAGGAAAAATAGGAGGATCAATGCGTCGTAATTCAATTGAGACATCTTCTACTGTTTTGCTCGTGATGTGTTGTCCAATAATTTGTCCCTTATCAGAAACTCCAAAGACAACGGATCCGCCAATACCATTAAGCATTGCACAAATAGTTTTCGCAGCTTCTGCCCGCTGCCCTGTTGTGCATTTGAATTCCAGAGTTTCCGATTCGCCGTTTGCTATCAAATTTTGTAATTCTTCTATCCTCATGTAATGCCTAGTAGATGATTCATCAATGTCTCTCCAGTCTTACTTATTCACTATTCGAAGTTT
>CAWHZN010000007.1:0-11991 GCA_963833865.1 uncultured Parachlamydiaceae bacterium
TGCTCTAACGTAGACACTGTCCCCGCCGATAACTGAGCCAACGAGCTTGGATTTTTGTGTATCCAGAATAACTTTGGGCGACCAAATGGACCCATTGAGGGAAAAGATCGGAACGGTTATTTGGAAGAGTTCTGAAAAACCTGTGTTTCCTTGGAAAGTCAGGAGCCCATTATGTTCATCAGTGCTTTTTGTCCAGATAAATTTCCCTTTTTGGAGAGAGTATGGGTCTGAACTTGCAGGGATTTGATAGAGTGATTGTCCAGGATGAGAAGTTTGTTACTGGCCTGAAGGTTTGCCTCTTGGATATTTGAAGGTCCCCCAAGGGCAAAAATTGCAGAATTGAGGAAGACTTGTTGAGGTTTTTTATTCCGAGTAAATGTCCTTTTTCTGTATCTATAAAGACAGAGCCTGAGCTGTTGAAAGTTCCCTCTTGAAAAAAACGGTGTGTTTTAGCATTTAAGGTCTTTGCAGAAAAATTATTGTGAAGACGGAGGTGACCGTCAAGATTTAAGGTGCCCTCATTAATGTTCGTCGTTCCAAAAAACCCAATGTTTGTTCCAATCCCAGAAAGCTTATTAAAGGTAGCCGTTCCTTGAAAGACTCCCTTCCTGGGTATCGAGGAAAACAGAGTCAGAACTGGTGAAAGTGCCAGATTGATACAATTTTTTGGTTTTGGAATTTAATATATTAATAGATAGGTTGTTTTCTAAATAGAGATTGTTTTCAAGAATCAGATTTGCTAATTTTATTTTTGTGTTTCCTCCTAATTTCGCATCCAATCCTGTTATATTAAGATCATTAATGTCAACATTATCTCTAATAACTGCCTTTTCAGAGTCTAGGGTGATTGATTCTGTAATTTTGACATTTCCGTCCATATCAACAGTTTTTGCTTTACCTTCAATCTTTCTGCCAATCGTATTTTCTCCTAGATGAAGACTACCCGTAAGGTTCATGATAATCTCATCAATTGTTGAACTTCCGATGATATTCGAGTTATTTCCTACAGTAATCAGTTTTTTGATCTGAGCAAAGCCATTAACAATCGTTGTTTCAGAATCCACGTGGCTTAATTCTTTAATTCGAGAATATCCATCAATAAAAGTTGTTTTGGTTTTGCCCTTCATCTTCCCAACGGATCCGTATTCACCCAGATAAAGGATGCCCGTCAGGTTTTACGATGACCTCTTCAATAGTTGAATGGCCAATGATTTCCGTATTTTTTCCAAGAGTCATCATCTGTTTGATTCCAGCAGAACCTTCGACAATTGTCATTTCGGCATCTACATGACTTAACCCAGTGATTTTAGCCTCTCCGTCAATCCAATAGTTTTCTGTCTTGCCCTCTACATTTCCAATGGTCACGTTCTCACTCAGATGAAGGGTTTCAGTAAGATTTGCGATGATCTCTTCAATAGTTGAACGGCCAAAGATTTCCGTGTTTTTCCAAGAGCTATCAGCTGTTTGATTTGGCAGAATCAGTGACAATCGTCATTTCGGCATCTACATGGCTTAATCCAGTAATTTTGGCCTCTTCAGTTAACACAATAGTTTTTGCTTTGCCCTGCATCTTCCCAACGATCGCCTTCTCACCCAGATGAAAGGTTTCAGTAAGATTTACGATGATCTCTTCAATAGTAGGATTTCCAAGGATCTGAGTGAATCCACCAACTGCAATGAGTTTTTTGATCCCGGGACACCCTCCGACAACTGTTGTTTCAGCATCTACGTGGCTTAATTCAGTGATTTTAGACTCCCCGCCAACACAATATTTTTTTGCCTTGCCCTCCACCTTCCCAATGATTCGTTCTGACCCACGTAAAGGATTTCAGTAAGATTTGCAATGATCTCTTTAATAGTTCGATGGCCAATCATTTCCCCGTATTTTTTCCAAGAGTCATCAGCTGTTTGATTCCAGCAGAACCTTCGACAATTGTCCTCTCGGCATCTACGTGGCTTAATTCCCTGATTTTGGACTCTCCGTCAATCCAATAGGTTTTTGTTAACCCCTGCAGTAAGTTTTCTGGTGGTAAATCGCATTGTCCAGCTACAATCATGTTAAGAAAAGGTTTTTCCCACTCAAGCGGTGAGCCGTCTGGTAAAATATTTTCCGTCTCTAAAACAATTGAAGGAGCATTTTACCGATGTGCTGTCAAATAGCGCACTTTTAATACGGCTGCTGCTTTTTGGAGATAAGCTAAACGATTCCCAATATTTGATCCAATGGAAATGTATATCATAAGACATCTCCCTGGACTTTGGGTTTGTCACAGTAGGTAAAATGGACACCTCCATGGACACCTGGAACGGGCGGCGCCATTTTGTGTACCCTTACTTTGATGAGGGAGAGGCTTTCTCTTTTTGCTCCCAACATTTCGTCAATTGCTCTATGTACATCGGATGTGAGGTATTCAATGAGATTGAATTGTTTATTTTGACATAGATTTTGGATATGTTGGACTGTCTCAAGATAACAGATCGTATCTTCCAGTTGATCCGTAACAAGTCCTAGAGGGGGGGAAGAAAAAGTGAATTCAATACTAAGGTTAATTAATTGGGGATGATGTTTTTCTTCTGCACTACATCCTAAATGAACCCAAATTCTTAAATCTGAGATAAAAAGTTTACATAATGTTGCTTTATCGAAATTATACCTCGCATTCTGCATTTCTTGCATAGAGATGCCATAGACACTTTGACTTGTCAATAACTCCCTTCAACAGTGTCACAAAATTTAAAAATGTCCTATTCGGGGGTAGGAAAGTCCGTTTTGGGGCCAAGTTGATTATCAATCGTGGCCCTACCGGCGAGCCAAAAACATCCAGCACATGATCATGATCAAGACCCTGCTGTATACTGGCATTAGGATTAGCGAGCTCATCAACGTCAAAATCAGTGACATTGATTTTGAAAGTTGTCAGATTCGGATCAATAAGGGCAAAGGCGGAAAAAACCGTATTGTCCCATTTCCTTTTTCATTCAGGGAAATTTTATCTATGTATGTGACCCAGGTCCAAGCAAAAAATCCGTATATCTTTTTGAGTCTTCATGGAAAAAATCTTTCTCTGATCGAGGAATTCGTAAGATTTTGATGAGATACACGCAAGCAGCCGGTATAGAAAGTTCCGTACCACCTCATAAATTGAGGCACTTTCTTCTAACTTGGCTCAAAAAGCCGGGAATAGACGATGCTCTGATCCAACCCTATTCGGGTCATGAGAGCCGTCAGTCACTCGAAATATATTCCCGGCTCTCAATCAAGGAGGCACAGCAGGAATACAATGAAAACATAGGAAAATTCCCGGTTTAAACATCGAGTTCCGGTTTGGCGGCAGCTTCCGTAACACTCCCCCTGCATGGAGATTATACGCCCACCATTACTATGAGGCTTAGTTACTGAGAATCCCGGCGTCGTATCGCCTCATATGTATGAGGGATGTGTTACCAGACTTACCTGCAACTAAACACTTCATCTCAATTTAAAGTTTATGTAAAACAAGAATAGTTTTGATTGAGCAACTTATGTGAAGCACCTAGTGTTTTCTACGGTAGTTTTTTTCATTAAGTTCTGGTAAGTTATCGCGAAGTCCAAAACTTGTCTTTAGAAACACGGACCTCTAAAAGAGGCCAAACAATAGGTGTAAGAAGTTTAACAATGGAGAAGCACTCAAAAATGCAAAACATACATGTCACAAACTTAAAAAACTTTATGGTTATTACCTCTCTTAGTAGCCTAATGTTATCCGGAACATCTCTGACATCTTTTTCTATGGAGAATTCTGATCCTACGAAAGATGAGAAAAAATCGAAGGACCTTGTGACTCATGTGGTAGAAAAGGAGTCTCAGGATACTCTTTTATCCACTACAAAAGATAAAAAACTCTCTCCTTGGGATCTTATGAATGAAGCAAGGCGTTTGTGCCAGTCGTCTGATAGTGAATCTCAAAAATTGGGTTTACAGAAATACCTGTCTATTGCAGAAGATCAAGAAGCTTTTGATCAACTGCGCGTTGAAGCAGCCAATACTTTGTTTCACTCGTCTGATAGTGAATTGCAAAACCGGGGTTTACAGGTACTTATATCTATTATACAGGGCAAAGCAACATTAGACGCGACTAGAGCTGCAGTCAAAACTCTAATGTCTAATTATACTGACCGTAAAATTGATCTTAAAATCAAAGAACAAGCTGCTTGTATATACTTATTTCTACCAATTCCCTATACCGATGGAATAAGTATATCTCACTGTGCTTTTAGGAAGTACCTTATTGGTAATAATGAACTTCAGATTGTGTGCTCGCTTATAGAAGCTACAATTCTTTTTGACTAATTCTGATCCTAAATACAAATCTCTAGGCGTTAAGTTCCTTTCATACATTGCAAATGATAAGGAATTTTTGGGGCGTTATCGCTTGGATTCTGCAAAGATTCTCTTTAGTTCGTCAGATCCTAACCACAAAACATTTCTTCTATCCATCGCAAAAGGTGGAACGCGCATCCCTGGATGCTCATTGAAGCAGCCAAAATTGCGCTTAACTCGCCCACTAAGGAAGATAAAAAACCTACCTTACAGGCACTCTCATATATTATTGAAAACAAAAAAACATCGGACCAGGATCGTTTTGAAGCGGCAGTGATTCTTTTTGGCTCATCTGACATTGAATATAAAAAGCTAGGTTTTACCTTTTTTTTTATCTATCTTTGAAAAATTTGAAAAAACTGCAAAAGTTTCTATAAACGAACAGGAGGATATTCTTAAGGAGATTCAACCTTTTATTGTTAAAGGGATTAGTTTCTCTAATTTTGAGGTATTTATTTGTGAGATTGTTCAATTCCCCACCAAAGAACGAGAAGATCTATTAAAACTAGCCCAATCCTTAATGACATTCGAGAATAGTGAAGCCAGTATTAAAGAGCTTACTTATTCCCTTGAAGAACTTTACAAAGTTCCCGCTAACGAAAGAAAAGATGTGGTAGAAAAAATTCAAACTTTTTTTAAAGGTTTCGATTTCGATTTGCACACAATAGTGAATCACTCTCTCATAGATGAAGTAAGTAAAATTGCTACTAACGAACGAGAAAGTCTTTTAAAACTGGTCCAACCCTATGTTAAAGATATCAAGAATCAATCGGAACTTGGTGAGATTATTCAGAATATTTCGAAAATTCCCCCTAAAGAACGGGAAGATGTTTTAAAATTAGCCCATCCCTTTTTAAAGTATAGTTGTTCTATAATTTGTGATCCTGTTATTAAGGCACTTTCTGAGGTAGCTTTTAAGGAAAGGAAGGATGTGGTAGAAAAAATTCACACTTTCTTTGAAAATGTTGGTAGTAATCTTGCCTATCTCATAAAGGCATTAAGTGAAATTCCCACCAACGAACGGGAAAACCTTCTAAAACAGCTCCAACCCTTTGTTAAAGATATACGCATTGCAGATACACTCCGTGACTTTATTCTTAAAACTGCGAAAATTCCCACCAACGAACGCGAAAACCTCCTAAAACAGCTCCAACCCTTTTTTAATGAAGATAAATACTACACGACGGGTGATATTCCTTTCATTGCAGAAGAAGTTTGGAAAATTCCTACCAAGGAAAGGGATAAATTTCTAGAACAAATTCTGATTTTTTTAAAGGATGTTGAAGAGGGGGTTGCCTCCAATCATAAAAGAAGTTGCTTCAATTTCTATCGATGAGCGAGAAAATGTTTTAAAATCGGCCTCATATTTTATAAATAATATTCCTGACTACGACCACAATGGTCGCGTGCTCAGTGGAATTATCCGAGCAATTGGTAAATCCGATGCTCAGGATTATCAAAATGTGGTTAACTATTACAAAGGCATTTTAGAAAAAAATTCTACAAATCATTGGGAGGGAGTGATAGGGGCGCTGGAAATAACTCCTATGTTTTTGCATAATGTACTTTTGGAGACTTGGGAGAAACTCCGAAAAATTGACCCAAAGCAATTTAAAAACATTGCTGCATCAGCCCGTCAACTTTTGGGATATGTCATAGCAAATGAACCAGATTTTAAAGAAACTATTTGTGACAACTGGATGAAAAATCTCAACTCTCCCAAAATTGGGGAAGTTCAGCATCTTGTTGATTTTATTCTGGGCAATTATGAAGATTTAAATCTTACTGAAATAGATACAGTTGTTCAGGAGGCAATCCGGATTGGTACTCTGTTGGAAACAACAGATGATCCACAAAATCCTTTTAACTTTTATAAACTATTAGCTAAGAGAAGAACAGAAGTTGTAGAGCTTGACAAATCTCAACTTCCAACAGAAACCTTTGACGGTACAACTGTTCGCTTAAATCAGGGATATTTAAAAAAACTACCTGAAGCAACTATACTTTTTAAAGACTTACCAAAATACTCTAAAGACTTTTTTAAGGACATGAAGTCAGAAATTGGTAAGCTCCTTAAAGAGAATAAAGACTTAGGAAATGAAATCGAAATTCTGACTGGCTTTGAAAACAAGTTTGGCACTAGTTCCTACTCATCCCTCATGCAATCTGCCTTGGGAAGTAACTATCTCAGCAACCTAATTAATATAAAAAATATATCGCAAGACAGTGTTATTATGCATAACTCTGCAAAGATGGTTGCAATTGTTTCGTACATTGAGTCCTTGGATAATAAGCCTCACAAGGAAAGCTCATTCTCTGTTCGCCAAGAAACTTTTTTAAAGATGCTAGCAAGTATTGGAGGGTGTTACTTTGGAAAAGATGAAGGGCTCAGCCTGTATTATAATAAGCTTCCAGAAACTGCAAAGTTCAAGTTTACAGACAAACCTATGGCTCAGGAGTTTTTAGAATCGACGATCAGACACGATGTGGAGGATATGTTTTCTGGTGAAAACACTTTTTTTAAAGAACTTATTGGGATGCAACCATATGAAAAAGTGAAGGAAGTTTCCCATCAATCTTTGTATGTTAAAAATCTGATTGGCAAAGATGTAGGGTTAGTACATTCACTCAAATTTGATACCCATTCCCAACTTTTTTATAAAAATTTGGTTGACCAACCCAAGAGGATTGTTATCAAAACTTTTTATAAATACCTAATCCCACATGTTCTTATAAACTCGGTTATAAGAAATGCCAATGAAGAATTGAAGCAACATAATGCTTCACTCTATGCAACTCTTTCAGTGTTGATTGATGAAAATCATAATGAAAAATCATGGTATTTTTCAACAAGTACTGGGGAAATAACATTAACTCATTATGGTGCCCTGCAGTTACTTCTCAAGATCGGTGCTCTTCAAGAAGAGAAACAAGTGTTGTGACAATAAACCGATAGAAATTGTCCAGGCAGTGCCTGGACACATTCAAGGGATTCATAAGTTTACGAAAAGAAGCACTCGGATTACCCACTAAACGAATGTATGTCCTCAGTTTGATGAATATCGAGCAGATCAAAGAACTAGCCCCCCTGTTAAGGAAGGTCCGTTTTGGGTCAACTGATTGATGAGATATTTAAGAAGCTCCCAATACCCCATACTCCGCACGTTCGAGTCTGAGCAATTCTCGGTTAATACGGTCCCCAATGTGCCAATTGAGCAAAGAAAGAGTCGAATTAATTGATATAGCAAGATCATATTTTGCATTATCAATTATCTCGCTTAAATCATTAAATAGAACATCGGTATCACCATCACGTTTGGTTAACCAAGTCATCCTTATTTTTCCTCTACACGTTCTATTTCTACTGCTTCGACTCTGTCGAAACAATTTCCTGGGTTTGTATTAACGAAAAAACATGCTGTCAAATCAGCCATTTTTTGAGTCTTTCTTAAAAAGTTGTTTTTTAACAGAGTTTACTTTCTGATTATCTTCATTTTCACTTGAATTTTAACTCTATTGCTGCCTCTCCTCGCACTTGTAGACTGATTTTAGCAGTTTGCAGACTACAACGAAAGCCATATCTCAGAAAAGAATTCACATCTAAAGAAGCTAACCTTTAAAAGGGGGGCGGAATTTGACCAAGGTGTCAAATACAGATCATAGATACCTACTGACATGTGTAAGACAATTCAGAAACATAACCCATTTATGACATGATTTGACATGATTTCAAAGTGTCAACAAGGCGTATACTTTTTTTATAAAAGTTACATCTCCACCTAATCACGTTGGTATGCTCGCCCATTTTTTCCTGGGCTCTTATTGGGGTATTGGGAGCAGTGGAACGGTAAATGCACTTAAGAGACTCCATATTGCAAAACTGCTCTATTAATTTTGGAATTAGCTTGTTTCTTTTCTATACTGAAGTATCCGAGATATGGTTGAAGGATGCACATTAAAAAGTCTGGCGGCATCAGCTGAGGATTTTTGACCAGAAGTAACTAAATGCACAATTTCCTCTCGCTGATTTGTCTTTAATTTAGGTCGGCGACCACCTACACGACCTTGTTTTCGAGCTGAATCAAGACCATTACGAGTACGCTCACGTAGCATGGCTCTCTCAAATTCAGCAAATGCTCCCACAATTTGCATCAACATACGCCCTCCTGGTGAGGTTGTCTCAACTGCTTCTGTCAAACTTTGAAAACTAGCTCCAGCTTGTTGAATTTTTTCCATCAAAGATAATACGTCTTTCAAAGAGCGTGACAAGCGATCCAGTTTCCAAACGACAAACACATCGCCTTTACGGAGTTGTCCCAGGAGACGATGAAGTTCGAGTCTCTCCCAACGTCCACCAGATGCTTTTTCTTGAAAAATAAGCTCACACCCAGCAGATTTAAGCGCGGAAATTTGCGCTGCTGTGTCCTGATCCTGTGTTGAAACGCGAGCGTATCCAATGAGCATAGTTGCATAAACCTGTTGCCATTTAGTTTAATAATGCAATATGTTTATGCAACACACAATGCCTTAATTTACGATCAATTCACTATTGTTGCACAAACGTCCGTTTGTGCAACGTATTTAGAAAGCCGTGATCAAAATGCCCGTTCAATTTCTTACTGCAGAACAACGTGCTAATTACGGTCGTTATGTTGCCGAACCAACGGCTATGGAGCTTTCTCGCTATTTTCACTTAGATGATGACGATCTTCAACATATTGCTAACAAGCGTGGCACACATAATCGCCTTGGTTTTGCCGTACAATTGACAACGGTACGTTACTTAGGACGGTTTTCGGATACTATAAGCCAAGTTCCATCTTCTGTTTTTACAACCTTAACCAAACAGCTTGGCCTTCCGAATGCAGATTGCTTGGAGGGTTATCATGATCAACGACAGAGGTTGCGTCATATAGACGAAATTAGTCAGCTATATGGCTATCGTGAAATCAGTGACCCTTGGGTTGGGTACCGCTTGTCTCGTTGGCTCTATTCTCAATGTTGGATGGGAACAGAGCGTCCTACCTTGCTATTTGAACGGGCCACAACGTGGTTATTGGCGCATAAAGTCTTGCTTCCCGGCGCCAGTACACTGGAACGCTTCATTTCTAAGTTGAAACACCGCGTTGAACAGCGCGTATGGAAACTACTTATCAAGCCAATCAGTTATGAGCAAAAACTAAAGTTGGAAACATTACTGTCTGTACCGGAGGGAAGTAGCAGGTCATGGTTTGACCAGATGAGAGCTGGTCCAACACACATCAGTGGCCCTTCACTGGTACGGGCTTTGGAACGACTAGACATGATCAGGAATTATGGCGTTACTTTTTCACCTTCCCCTTCAATTCCGCCCAACCGGATTGCTACACTCTCACAATTTGCCTCGCGTGCTAAAGTAACGGCAATCAATCGTCTTCCACAGAATCGTCGATTGGCTACGCTAGCAGCTTTCATGAAAACCTTAGAGGCTTCAGCCCAAGACGATGCACTGGATATTCTGGACAAGCTATTACATGAGATTTTTAGTGATGCTGCCAAGTCTAACCAAAGAGCCCGTTTGCGAAGCTTGCGTGACTTGGATGCAGCTGCAACAACTTTAGCCAGTGTTTGTACTTTATTGCTAGATACAGAATTGCCTGACATCAATCTACGTACCTTGATTTTTGAGCAATGTTCTCGTGAAAAATTGGCCAAAACTCTGGAAGAAACTTATGCCATAGTAAGTCCACCTGATAACGTTTTTTATAGAGAACTTAAGACTCGATATAGGCGAATTCGTATATTTTTGCCAAAGCTTCTTAAACATATTCAGTTTTCTTCCTCACCTTCTGCTAAAATGATCGTGGAGGCATTAACCTACCTTCAGAAGAACCACCACAAACCGCAGTTTGATAAGACAGTACCGCTGGAAGTTGTCAACAAGGTTTGGCATCGGTATGTCCTACCAGATCCTGATCAACAGACAGTCGATCAACAAGCTTACACCTTTTGTGTTCTGGATCAATTACGTACAGCGCTAAAACACCGCGATGTGTTTGTTGAAAAAAGTTGGCGTTATACCGATCCACGAAAAGGTCTCCTCTCAGGAGTGGAATGGGAAGCAGCTCGTCCAATGATTTGTCGCACCCTAGGCCTTTCTCTAAATCCTCAACTCCTTCTTGGTGATTTGGCATGTGAACTGGATAATACCTATCGTTCTGTTTGTGCTCGCCTTCCTAATAATTCTGCTGTACGGTTTGAAGGACTTCCGGGAAAAGAGTACCTAATTTTGAGTGATCTTGATAGGGTTGAGGAACCGGATTCACTTGTTGCCTTGCGTGTGGTGGTTGCTGAACGAATGCCACGAGTTGATTTGCCAGAAATTTTGTTGGAAATCGCCACGCGTACCGGATTTACAGAATCCTTTACCCATATCAGCGAACAATCAGCTCGTGCAGATGGATTAACAACCAGTCTGTGTGCAGTTCTGCTTTCAGAGGCGTGCAATACGGGAATGGAACCATTAGCCCGCAGTGATGTTCCATCTTTGCGATACGATCGCTTAACCTGGGTAAATCAGAACTACCTTCGTGATGAAACGCTGGTTGAATCTAATGTAAAGTTAGTTTCTGCACAAAACAGGCTGTCATTAGCACAAATATGGGGGGGAGGTGAAGTCGCATCGGCAGATGGTATGCGTTTTGTTGTTCCTGTCAAAACATTGCATTCTGGATACAATCCGAAATATTTTGGCGTGGGCCGTGGAGTAACTTACTACAATCTGGTCTCAGACCAATTTACAGGGCTGCATGCGATCACGGTACCTGGAACACTACGGGATAGCTTGGTATTACTATCGGTCGTACTGGAACAAGAAACAGAATTGAAGCCAACGCGAATCATGACTGACACTGGAGCCTATTCAGATGTGGTGTTTGGTTTATTCAGATTGTTGGGGTACCGCTTCAGTCCACGGTTGGCTGACGTTGGAGGAACACGGTTTTGGAGAATTGATCCTGCAGCAGATTACGGAGATCTCAACACAATTTCCCGTCACAAAATTACGACCAAACTGATTTCTGAGAATTGGGAAGATATGCTTCAACTAGCAGGATCCCTGAAGTTGGGGAGGGTATCACCTACTAACATCATGCGTAGCTTGCAAGTGGGTGATCGCCAAACCAGATTAGCCAAGGCTATAGCAGAATTTGGGAGAATTGATAAAACGCTTCACATTCTGAACTTCATCAATGATGAAGAGAAGAGGCGTGCAACTCTGATTCAACTCAATCGAGGAGAATCCAGGCACAGCCTAGCCAGAGCTGTATTTCACGGTAAGCGGGGTGAATTGCACCAGCGATATCGTGAAGGACAAGAAGATCAGCTGGGTGCTTTAGGTTTGGTAGTTAACGTTATTATCTTGTGGAATACCATCTACATGGAAGTCGTGCTAAACCAACTTCGACAAGAAGGTCATATTATTCTAGATGAAGATGTAGCCCGACGATCTCCACTTATCCACGAGCATATCAATATGCTGGGACGTTATTTGTTTGCGGTTTCCGATGCTGTGGCAAGAGGTGAATTGAGGCCGCTACGAGATCCAAAAGAAAAAGCTTAAGTGCATTTACCGTTCCACTGCTCCCAATACC
>CAWHZN010000008.1:0-9362 GCA_963833865.1 uncultured Parachlamydiaceae bacterium
CCATATTTCAAAAAAAATTATCTATAAACGGTGGCTGATATGAAATTTTTTCAAGAAATGCATTTGCTCTGGAAAATCATCAATATCAATTTTAAATCGGCACTCACCCTCAGGACTTCTTTCCTGCTGCGATTAATTTTTATGATGGTTAACAATCTTATTTTCTTCATTTGCTGGTATGTTTTCTTCAATAAATTCAAAATTGTAAACGGATGGAACATCCAACACATATCACTAATGTATGGTCTGATGAATTTTTCTCTTGGAATAAATGCTTGTTGTTTGCATGGGCTAAGAAGTATGGTCTTACTTATTGAAAACTGTGATCTTGATATATTATTGGTTAGGCCTGGATCTGTTCTCTGGGGAATTTCAAGCTATCGGACAGAACACTCTGGTTTAGGTAGTATTTTTTCAGGTGTAATTTTGATTTCCTTGTCTGGCTTTACATCCATTCACGATTTAGGAATCATCTTCTTGTTTGTACTATGCGCGGTTTCTGTTATTGCAGCAATTAACATAGGATTTGGAAGTCTTGCTTTTTGGTTTTCAGATATGAATCGTTTGTCCCAAGATTTGTTTAATATAGTCGTTATGCTATCCACTAATCCAAGTTGTGTTTACAAGGGGGTCCTTAAATTTATAACCTTCACCTTTATTCCGGTTGGATTTGTTTCATATCTGCCAATTAGATATTTCATTGACAGAGATTATATCATAATTTTATACGTTGTAATGAGCTCTATTGTATTTTTGGTTTTATCAGTATTAATTTTCCATTCCGGTTTGCGACGCTATGAATCGGGTAATTATGCAACTTCACTCAGTCGTTTTTGATCTGTTAAAGGTTTGTCTTAGCAGCATTGGGGTAGTGGCCATAAACCGCCGCTTTTTCCGAACAGTAAAATTGATATGTTTCCATGCAGCTGGAGAGACTTTCTTCTTAAGATGCTTCAGTAATTTTTTGCTTTTTGGGTCTATTTTTTCCAACACCCCAAGTCATCTTTGATGAAAAGTCGGGTAATGTAATCGCATCCTTTCAACGGAGTTAAGCAAGTCTTCTTCCGAAACATTCGTATATTCAGTGTTTGTATTAAAAGATTCATGTCCTAATAGCCTAGAAAGAGAAACTGCATATCCAGGATTCGCTTTAATATAATTTCTTGCAAAGGTATGCCGGAGCGTATGAACTGAAGCTTGTATGCGTGTTATGTTAGAGCGCTTTATAAGAGACTGTATGATATTTTGTAGACCAAGCTCAGATTGGGAACTTCCCTTTTTTGATATGAAAACAGAAGATTCAGGGTTCAATTCCACACGCATATCCAAATAATTCTTTAAAGAACGTCTGACAGTTGCATTTAAGGGGATCACTCTAAACTGGCGTCCCTTGCCAACAGGAATTTTTACATATCCAGAATGTCCCTCAATAGTTAACTCCCTAATTTTTAGTTGAGCTACTTCTCCAAAGCTCAACCCTGATTGTAAGAAAAGATGAACCAGGGCATAGTTTCGCTTGGCTAGAACTTTCCCACAACTTGAGGATTGTTCTGCGACATGTAAAAGATCCTTAACCTCATTTTTCTTTAAAGTTGGGTGTTTAGGTCGTTTGCGCCATATTAAATCTATGTCTTTAGTTGGATTTTCTTTTGCAGATTTTTCTGATTGTTCAATCCAATTATAAAATCTTTTAATTGCGTTAATTTTTCCGTTAATGTAAGAATAATCATAATTTTTTACTTTTGTGATGTATTCTTTGTAAGCTTGTAAATCATCAGATGTTACTTGCGTTAAGATTATTTCCCGTTGATAAAAGTCTATAATCCACCCTGTAAAGACTTTAAATCATACATATACCCCCGAATGGAATGCATGTTTAAATTTTGCTCAATAAGATAGTTTTTAAACTGATCAACCAAAATTATATTATTGTTCATTTAAAAACCTATTCCCTTGGCTTGTTTAGGTGATTTTTTAAATAGTTTACGCATGTGATCTAAACCTTCTATCCTTTTGTTCTCACCGGTACCAAAATGTTCTTATTTAATACCCTTCTTTTGTTGAGTAACGGCCTTTTCATGAGCTGCGGTACAATTCTTTATGTCCGCAGGAGAACAGTCCCTTTGGCACTCTTCAAATCTTTCTGGGTTTGTACACGTGAAGCGAGTGCAGTCAGCAGTAAGCCCTGTACATTTTAACTTTTTGACAGGGGTCTTTTTAGATGAAATCTCTTTTTCAACGGGCTTTTTCTCCTCCACAGACTTTGTTCCAACGGATTCCTCATAGGCTGCAGTACAGTTTTTGATAGAGGGAGCTGGGCAGCTTTTCTTACAGGTTTCAAAAGTATCCTTGTTTTTACAGGATAGTTGAGTGCAGTTGAAAGAGCATGTGATGCTACTTTTAACTCCAAAGCACTTCGCCATGGCTGATTCTGTTTCTTTTTGATCCTTATTTTTTTGTAAAGTTCCCTTTTTATAAGCAGCCGTACAATTTCTAACGGTATCTGCTGGACATTTTTTACATATTTCAAAGATGCTTGGATTCTTACAACTTAACTGATTGCATAGGGTAAAACATTCTGCAGCCACCTTAATAGAAGCAACTTTTTCAATGCCTTTCCGGAAGAAACCATCTCCCTTGTTTTGCTTTTCATAACCTTGTTTTAAAAGATTCTCTACGGAAGGAGCGCCCTCCATCGCTAAAAGGCTCGTATAAGCAACTCCTACTTCTTTTGAGCTTTCTGGGCCAGATTTCCCTGTTTGAGAGAGTGTTCCCCCATAATGGGTTGCCCCAAAAATATCTTGAAAGGCCAACCAGGCTAAAGACGCAGCGGTTTTAGGGTCAAGCACTTTAAATCCAAGCCCACTCATTTTTTTGGAATAAGCAACGATGAGCTCTGGACTAAGCCTCTTCCAAATGTCCTTTATATCATCCCCGGCTAAATAGCCGAATGAGTTTGATCCTGCACCAACTTCTGAACCGCCGCCAAAAGTTTCAGCAAGATATTGACCCATAATGGGGGTAAGTTGGAGGAGTGCTGTTGATGTCTTTCCAAAAGAGGCAACGGTCACAATATCACTGGCCACAATACCAATAACATTTTGACGAATGACGTTGTGCTTTCCTAAAGTTTCCTCGAACCATTGGAGAGCCTTAACATCTCCCAATGCCCGTGGTGCAGAAAAGACATAGACTTTTATGGTGTTAGAATCCTTATTACTAAAATTTGGCCCAAAAATTTCTTTTAGTTTTTCTGCAATAAAGGCTGCAGCCAGCGGAGCCAGAGCTGCCCCTTGGCTGTGACCTGTGAACCAAATTTGTAGTTTAGCTTTTTGTTCATCACTCAGTGAATCAATATACTTTTTCATGACGTTCCAAAGATCGGGAATAGATTCTTGAGTTTTTTTGAAGAATCCCCGGTGGAATTTGCTTACTATATCCTTTCCTTTAGGGTCTTTTCCAAGCGTCACTTCAATGAGTTGATGGTCCAGGTTTACCTCCCAATCAGCCGATAAGGCACATCCAGGGTATCCAGGATTGTTTTTATTGATCACGGAGGAATCTGATCCTCGAAAGGTTACTATCATGATTGGGGTTTTAGACGTAAGAGCCGATTTAGAAAAGGCAACAAAACCTGGTTCATCCTCCCAGGTATTATTAAACCCAGACTTTCCCTTAAACGGGGTTATTTTAAAAGGACTGTAGGTAAGAGGATCTGTCCCGTTATAGTTATTTGGGACTTCACATCCTTTGTTACACTGCTTTCCCTTTTCATCTTTAGGACAGAATTTGTTATTGATACACCACTCCCCTTTACTAAACTTGTCCGTCATTACTTTAGCTAAAGGATCTTTCTTCCGCATTAAGAAGGCCATTTTTGAAAAAAGCATGAGGATGGGCCTGATCTTGTCAGCTCCAGGGTCAACTTTAAAATTTCCCTTTTCAAGATCTTTTAAAAGAGGGGGATGTTGAACAGTTTCTGTTGATTGACTATCTAAAGGGATTCCCGCAGTGATTAAGGTACCCAAAAAGGCTAATTTTAAAAGATGCCTTTTTAGATTTGTTAACACTCTCATTGTCTATTCCTAACAGTTAATTCTGTATCCTATTGATTAGTATAAAATAAATATGTAAATATGGAGTTAATTCTGTATGGACTTTATTTCATTCTCATGATAAAAGCAGCTGTAGTTCAAAGAAGAAATTTTTTAATAGTTTGGGAAGCTTTAGGAAGCGTGGCGCTTTTAGGAGCGGTGTAAGCATAATGGTCAGATGCACTGAGTTTAAGCTAATAGGAGGAGAAAATGATTAAATTGTTTTTTAAAGGATCACTTGTTTTATGGATAACATTTTGTGGGACTACGTCTTATGCTTCGGAGGTGCTTTTAGAAAAACCAAAGCCAGAAATAGAAAAGCAAAAGCTGGAAACAAAAGTACTTTTTCAGCTGAATGATCTTAATGTAAACAATGATGAACGCAAAGTTATTTGCATTAATGATTGTTACAATAAACTAAATTTTAAGTTTCCTGGTTGTGAGATGACTGATGGGGAACGGACAAACAGCGTAATTAAGCAGCTTGAAAAAGGTACATACGAGATAGATGAATTAAAATTTGAAATCTATACCATTGATGATGATACAGCAGAACGTATTGCTATAGCATTGGAAAATAATACTAAAGTTGAAACCCTAGAGATAAAAACAAACTATATGGGGTATAAAGGGGCCGAAGCCTTTTCTAAAATGCTGAAGAAAAATAAAAAACTGAAAAAACTTGTTTTTACTAAAAACAGAATTGGGAATGAAGGGGCTTTATTACTCCTAAATGCTCTTTATGGGAGCAAGACTTTAACAGAAATAGACTTGGCCTATAATAACAATATAAATGAAGAAGGGGCTTTGAAAATTGAGGCCTGCTTAAAGGACCTCTTAGAAACGACCTATAGGAACAACGTAAAAAATATGGCTAAGAAAAGATTCTGGCTTTCTTGGGTTTTGGCAAAAGAAACCCAAAAGTTGATGCCTACATACGATAAATTAGAAGAAATTTGGGAAAAGGAGGGAGATAAGATGGTGGATAAAGACAGTGTAGACTGCATTGTTTCTTAGAAGACAGAGCGTGTTCAAATAACTGTGTCACTGGTTAATTGAACACAACATGGACTTTTTTCTGAACTTTTTTCTTGCTTATTGTTTTTATTTTTCATAAACTTTTAAAGAGGGTTAAGACAAGTAATGCAATTCCGTCAAGCTGTCTCAAGCCTCATAGTACGTGGAATCCAAGTGCTCAAACACCGGGACCCCACTAACCAAGCCAACCTTATGAAGGAGGTTAACATGGCTAGAAGCATCATAGCTCACACAGAGCACATTTTCCAAGTATTGATCAAAAGAATCGCTCATAAATCTGGGACGCCATAGGTATGTCTCGATTAGACCTCTCTTTCATAACCAAGTATTTTGTTTCCTGGCGAGGAAAGAATTTGTGAGCGACCGGGGCGTACACGAAGTACGTGAGGATAGCGAACAAATTGTTGACGACGTCCAGGGAGAAAAAGACGACGGTTAGGCGAGAGGTCTATTGAACGAATGATTAAAGGAGGGCTGGGGGTTTCCCTGTCTTCCTTTAAAAACAATGTTTGAAAGGACTGTTTCTGGTGATTGGGTTGCCTCGCATTAAGATAAGTTGATCATTCATGCCCCAAAATTAGGAATGGGAAGTGTTTTGCCTTCTTATCCACCCTTCAAATAGTAAACGCCTAAATTTTGTAAACTGAAAGGATACTGAACCATGATCGTAGTTTTTAATTCACAAGGTAAGAGACTGAAATCAATTCCGAACGACGATGAGTTCTTCAACTACATCAGCGCTAAGGAGCTTCTTGAGGATCATCCTGAATTTGACAAAGCCACTACTAAGTGGAGCTTCATCATTTTCCCGCAGCAATCAGCGTCTGAGCTTTACTTCAAAATGAAGCGAGAGATTTTGACGGAAGTAATCAAGGAGGCTTTTCGCCGAGAGCTTGGTTTGATGGAGGTCTGTAAGGGAAATTATGAAAATCCCACTTGGATTCCCCTATTACCAAGCATTAACGTAGGAAAACTCAAGAAAGAATGGTACCTCGATTTTTGTAAGAGGCATGGACATATTATAGAAATGGATAAAGCGGTGGCCTAATGATGAGGGGGGGAGGAGTTTCCCCCTCTCAATATTTATTGCCTATCTCTCTATCGTTGTTGCTGTAATATCTGAAGCTCTTGCAGCTGTTGAGCGGCGTGTTGTTTGTTTTCAAAAGCGATCTTTTGAATCTCCTTAACCTGGAGTTCCGATGGAAAACTACCATAGCGGTCATAGTGCTGTTGAAGATGTTTGATCTCTTGGTTCGCTTGGAGCTCTTGAAGAGTATTCTGTCAGTGACGTTGCCCCTCTGTATTGGGATCGCTATGTCCAGAGAGTTCTTCGAGTCTTCCTTGTTGGTACTCTGCTAGCTTAACAGCATTATGTTGCCAGTCTGGGCTTGGGGCATGCATGCTTTTCTGGTGATATTCTCAATCGTGGTGATGCGGCTGCCACCACTCCCCACAACCCTTAATTTTTCTGAGGTAAAGTCGTTGTCTTAAACAAATTCATGATTTTGTCCCGATCTTTTTGATCAAGATTCGGCCATACCTTGTGCAAGACAACCCCTAAGTCCAAACGCTCAAGCAACTTAGCATCCATTTTCGGCATCAAAGCGTGAGTAACCCAGCCTCCCAATGCACCACCAACTAGAGTGCATACCAATATAAGGGCGAAACACCATTTAGTTTTCTTCGCATAGCGACTCAGTTGCTTTTCCGCGTGATCACTAGCTTCCTGCATCTTTTTTAATATTGCAGTCACTTGACCACTCGAATTTTCATTAAAAAGTCGTGCCGTTTCATTGGCCATCACTTTTGCCGCCTGGAGTGCTTCTTTGTGCAAAGTATCTTCAACGCGCTTTTGGGTTATCGCAGATCCCTCTTCAAACTTTGCCAGATACCCTTGAAACTGCTTGGCTGTAGAGGCCATTTGGCTCGTTGTTGTGACGATTAGGTCCCGTTCAGTGGAAAGTTCCTTTTGAATACCGTTGATCAGAAACAATGTGTTGCTGAGTTCTTTGAGAGATTCGGTCAATTGTGATGTATCAGTCGTCATCATTTTTTCTCCTGTGTTAACGTGTAAGACCTGTGTTTCTATTTTGGTCGAATTCTAGCTGTTTTTGTTGAGCTTGAGCTACTTTTTCTATGGCAAGCGCTGCTTCTGGGTTTGTGTATTTCAGGTAGGCAAGAGCACTCATATTGTTCTTAGAAAATTCGACAGCCTCTTTCTCAAACTCAGTTTTTTGAGACTCCGTAAGATTGTTCGACTCCAGAGCTATTTTGTATGTTCTAAAACTCTCTGAAAAATCCCGACAGGCCACTTCATGTGGCAAACCTGCCTTGCTTCCTATTGGATCTGGCACGTCTGTGGCGGACTTGCCATACTTTTGTAAGAATTTATCCATAGCTGCTTGATAGTCGCTGGGCCCCTGCCCCGTTTGTTCACCCATTGGCTTTGACGTTTCTATATTGGACTTGCCATACCTTTGTAACTTGATCCATAGCCGCCTGATAGTCGTCGATTCCACGCCCTGTTGCGTCACGCATTCGCTGATCGAGTTGTATGCGATGAATCTCCTCAATTGTCTTGGGCTCTTGATGAATAAGGTCCTTAGAAATAGAAGTGTGTTGAAGATTCCCCCCTTCCCTCACCTCATTTGTTGTCTCAAGGACTTGTCTGACCTCTACCTTACCAAGACTTGCTTTTTTAGGAACTTGGTAGAATTCATCATTTTTGTGAAACGTATCTGACAGTGTTGTCTTCACAGTGCCCCTGAGGTCACTCAACATGTTCTTGGCAACATCCACATAAGTCTCGCTTTTGCGGTTTTTCTGTTGGATTTGATCTTGTGTCATAAACTTCAGAGACGAGCCCTTTTCAGGAGCCCTATCAATTTGGGCCATAAGATGGTTGAGGCTTCGCGTCTCTTCCTTGTTGATAAAGACCTTCAAATCCTCGGTTTGACGAGACAACCCCACATAACTCAATAAGCGATTGGTGGACTTGTCATGAAGGAGAAAGATCTTGTCCAGAGTTTTCCCCTGGGCTTTGTAAATTGTCGCCGCATAGCCCAGTTTCATCCCGTGATAGATTTTAGGATCAAACATGACCGTCTTGCCATGCTGACTTTCTTGCGGCCTCCCCTTCTCCTTTCCATGGTCCAGTTCAACGACACATTTTCCCTCATTTAGCTCAAGGATTTTGCCAAAGGCACCATTGGTGATCCCAAGCCCCTTATCTCCATCAGTAAACAAAACACGATCGTTGATAGAAAAGACTTCAGGACCTCTCTTGGTCTGGCATTCATACCCAACGGCACTGATTTCTCCTCGGCCTAAGCGAACGTCGCGTATAGCCCTGTTTAGCGTATCAACGTCTACATTGCGATTGGCTAGGACAAGACGATTCTCAACGGAATTGTCCACCCCTGAATCCGCTGCCCAAGCCTTAACAAGAGCCTCGAGTGACTCCTGCTTTGTGTTCTTCCAATCAAGAGCGTTGTTCTGGTCAAGTGTCGTCACAGCTTGGCGAATCTGTCCGGCTCCTAAGTGTTCACTCAACTCCTTTTGCCAGGAGACGTTCTGTCGCCGTACCGCCGTTAAAGAAGCGCTGCCAAGCTCCAGCTTTAAAATGCTGAACATCCCTCCCCGCTCAACAGACGACAACTGATGATCGTCTCCAAACAGGACAACCCGTGATTTATTCTCATGGGCCACATGAAGGAATTCAACGAGAGCACTGGTATTGAGCATTGCCGCTTCATCAACGATAAGGACCGTTTTCGCGTTAAGGCTCATGCGGTTGTTTTTATGTTTGAACAAGAGACTATGGACGGTTTGGACCTCCCCAAAGCCCTCTTTCCCCATGTCCTGAGTGACAGTGTTCGTTGGCGCAGCGCCAATGACACGATAGCCGCTTTTCTCATAGACTTCTCGAATAGCGTTCATGGTATAGGACTTCCCCGTTCCAGCACGGCCTTCAACGATTGTGAGTCCTGTGTCTTTTCTCGTTGCCTCGCGAACAACCGCTTCTTGTTCTTGGGACAAAGTCTTGGCCTGGATTGCTTCCAATACAAACGATTCTTGAACAGCCTTTCCACCGGTATCCCTTATTTTTGTAGCGAATCTGAGGCACTTCTCTTCCTCTTCTCGAACGGATTTTGTCGTTAAATAGGACGTTTTTTCTTCGCTGTTAGAATCAAAAAGAGATATTAACTCCTTGTGATTGAGGACCTCTCC
>CAWHZN010000009.1:0-5736 GCA_963833865.1 uncultured Parachlamydiaceae bacterium
AGGTTCGTCTTAATCAGAGAAAATAAAATGGGTATTTTTTTGTGGTGTTTATTTTGTGTTATTTGCAGTTGTGCAGTTTCGTTATTATCTGGAGATGCACCAAGCAAATTTGAATTTTTTTGGGGTATTGGTGCCGGGGTAGTTTTAGCACTAGATTAAAATTATCTGACATTAAAGAAAAAATGAAGGAGTTAGAATCAACTGCATCAGAATTATACATTGAAGATGAGTTGAGCGAAATTAAATCAGACACATCAAATATCGAATGGATAGGGTCAAATGTATTTGATATTGAAAAAGAGGTTAAAAGACTTAAAGAAGATATATCTCGCATTAGCTCAGAGCTATCAAGAGGTTTATCAGGAATTGATTCAAGCATATCAAGACTTGAGTTGGATATATCCAGAATTGAATCATGCAATTGCAATTATTAATAACAAAAATAAGGTTAATCATGGTAGGACAACAAATAGGCTACATAAGAGTTTCATCAGACGGACAAAATACGGCAAGGCAACTTGAGGGAATTAAGCTTGATAAAGACTTCATTGATACAATGACAGGAAGTACTAAAAATAGACCTCAGCTAGAAGAATGCTTAAATTACTTGCGCAAAGGAGATACCTTGCATGTCCATAGTATTGATAGGCTTGCGCGAAATCTTCGCGACCTACAAGAAATAATAGAAGGCTTAGTCGTTAAAGGTGTTGGCGTCCAATTTCACAGTGAAAAACTGACATTTACTGGTGATGATAGTCCTATGGCTACCCTTACCCTGCAAATGATGGGCGCGTTCGCCGAATTTGAACGAACTATTACGCGAACAAGGCAAAGAGAGGGTATCGAGGCGGCACCAGAAAAAAGGTAAACACTTGGGTCGGCCTAAGCTGGAAAAATCGCTTATAGATGATGCTAGAAGGCTTAAAATGGAAGGATTAAGCGTAATTGAGATAAGCAAGAAAATGGAATTATCAAGACCAAGTATATATAAGCTTCTTTCGCAATCAAAGTGATTTATAATCAATCATTTAATTTGAATTTTATCTTATAAAAATAGAGTAAAAACATCGAAAACACGATATTATAATAGGTGCCTCAGAGAACATATCTTTAGGCAAATCGCTCCACTAAAACGTACATAACCGCCAAGTTTGAATACGTTTTAGTGGATCTATGAAGTGCGTAAAGGTAGTGAATTTTAGCGAAAAGTATTCTTTAATCAAGACCTAAGAAGACCAAAAGCTAAAAAAAAGATTTTTCATACATGAAAGAAGACGCTCCCTTTCCGTTATTATAAACATTGTTTTTTGTTTATTGGTACACCCTATGTAAAAAATAGTGTAAATAAATTTACATATAAAAAACAAAAAGAATAATAACAACGCACTTCGATTAATATCAGACATTAATTGAGGTGAGAACAGAATGGAAGTTAAAAACAATAAATCTCAGGAAGAGATACTTTTACCAGAACCACTAATCAAAAAGCTATCCTACAATCAAAAACTAATTATCGAAGCTCTAGCGAAGAATCCAGACCGCATGTTTCGGTTTCCTTTCATCAAACAGGCGTATCAAACAAGTCTGACACTATAAAAAGCTCTGTTCGCGAACTATTAGCGAAGTATGACCTCGAAGTTCGCACCAAAAGAAGTACCGGAAAAAAGACAATGGCTATGGTCTCTTCGCCTCATTTCTTCTGGAGAGCAATAATGCAAGAAAGAAGATGCGGAGATAAAGACTACAAAGAGCGAATGGCTTTGAGAACCATTTCATTACAACTCATTGAGGATTGCTATAAAGGAAAACCGAGCAATAAATCAATCAGCGATTTTTTAACAAGGGTTTCTCTATTGAGAGATAAGGCGTGTAGTAAATGCTAGTGCAGGTGGTGAAATGACCAGCGCAGCGGACACTGCGCCCAAGGTCAACAAAATACAGTCTAATTATAAGACATCTGTCGCTGATTTAAAAGCAAAAGCAAATGGTCAATGGCCTTCTATTTTCTCGTATTGCGGAATGCCTTCAAAGAGCTTTTCTGGAAAGCCAAATGAGCACGTAGATTGTCCGTTTCCAAATCATGGAGGTGCAAAAGACTTTCGGTTTGATAATAAAAACAGAAACGAATCGTACATATGTAGCTGCTCAAGTGGTGCAGATGGATTTAACGCTATAGCAACTTTCCACGGCATAGAAAATAAAGATGCAATTAAGCTGGTTGCTGAATACTTCAATCAGAACAACTATCTGTTCAACCAATCTACACGCCCGCCCAAGCCACGCCCAAAGACACTAATAACGAAAAACCGCTCGCCAAGAAAAGAGCTGGCTATCACGCGGATAAAATATTATCCCTTTGTGAACTAAAGCCTCATCCATACCTAAAAAACAAGGGCATTGATGACTCTGTCTTAGTAATCACGAGAAACTACAAAGTAAACGAGAAGCAAACTGTTTATAGAGACGCATTAATAGTCAAAATTTATGACGTAGATAATCCAAAAATACTTATAGGCGTTCAATTTATCAATCCTGATGGCCAAAGATTCTATATAACAGACACCAAAAACGCAGATGGAATCTACATCATAGAGGGAGATTCCAGCTTGCCCTATATTGATGTTGTTGAGGGCTACGCCACAGGAATTAGTGCCAATATGATTACTGGGGCTACAACAATAGTTGCGTTTGATGCAAATGGCGTAAAAGGTAAAGCAGAACGCATTAAACAACTTTTTTCTGGAAAGCAATTAAGATTTCTAGGTGATAACGACAGCCATAAAAGATGGACTGGAAACGAAGCAGCGCACATAGCAGCCATTAAAACAGGTGGCTTAGTCGCAATACCTCCCGTTTCAGGCAAAGATTGGGATGATCAGCGCAAGCTAAACGGCATTGAAGCAACTCAATCAGAGCTTAACAATCAACTTTCTGAATACAACAAAAGTATAGAAATTAACGAAAAAATTACAGGGCTGTATCACAAGCTCTATTGTTATAAACTGAAAACAAAGCTGTTTCATTTGACGATGCTTTAATTAATTACTCTGGAAAGCATTGTATTTGCCCTATTTCAGGCGACAAAGCCATTATTAATGCTGGCTCTATTTACTCATTCACACAAAAAAGAACTCTAATACCAATCCTGTTTAACCTATCGACCAAAGCCTTATCGATGAGTGCGCTGCAATTAAATCAACAAAAGGAAGGCTTAAGTGGATAGCAGCACACAATACACAGAAGCACCTATATGCTTTTATCAGCCTAATTCATTATCGACTAGGTGCAGACCTACCAAACCATGAGCTTTTCAATGAATGGCTAACCAAAGAAACAAGGGTGAGCGTTTCTCCTGAAATAATGAGCCTCATAAAATGCTTGCAGATATCACGGATAAACCAAGCTAAAAAGCTCTTTGAGTTAGAACCAAAAGAATTTAGTAATCGCATCAAGCTAAGACAGGAAAAGCAGGAAAATGGCTCATCAAAGCTAAATTGGGAGCCAGCCATTAACGAGGCAAAGAGCGGGAAATACAAACTTGTAGCTATAAAGGCATGGACAAGGTAAGACACAGAGCTTTATTAAAAGCATGCTGGAACACGCAAACACGCTGAACGGTGGAATGGTCATTGCCCATAAAGAAAGCTTATCGCTCAAATATCCAAAGAACTCAATTGCTTTAATTATGAGGATTATGACAAGCGTTATTTTTCAGGAACTAGTCTGAATACCCTTCATGGAATGGCAGTCTGCATTAATTCATTTAAGCACGAACACTTTTTATCATACCTAAAACAATCACACTCAATATTTATCGATGAAGCAAGCCAGGTATTAAAAAGCTTGCACACTAACAAGCAACTTGACGAGTCAGTGCTAAGCAACCTGCTAGAATCAACAAAAAACGCGCAATGTATTTACCTCACTGATGCTGATTTAACATCAAAAGACATAGAGCACTACAAGCAGTTATTTGGCATTAACAATGATGACGTTTTAGTTGTCACAGCAGAGCCACCAGAACGCCATTACTTTGCAGAAATATCCTGTTCATCAGCCCCAAGGCACTATAGAACAAAGGTTGTTCAATCAATAATCAAAGACCTACAGTGCAATGAACCATGCATTCTCGCAGTTGAGTCGGAAACACAAGGTAAAAGCATATCCAAATACCTTAATGAACAATTCCCAGATAAGAACATCAAGCTATTAACAAGCAAAACACCCAGAATCAGAACTAAAGCCATTTATCGAAAATATAACCGAGAAAACAGAAAATATAGACCTCTTGATACACACAAGCGTCATAGGCACAGAAATAGTGTTCAACACGAGAGTAAACGATTTAAGAAGGGCTATGGCCTCTTTTCTGGCAGCGTATTGACCGCAACGGAATGCCTGCAAATGATGCGAAGGTTTAGGGATATAGACGAATGGGGAATAGGTTTATTATGCCGCCCAGAAAGCATGGTAATGCCTAGCTATTACAGCAATCTTGGCGCTAAAGCATTAAGTAAACATGGTATAGATACAAACAACATACTTAGCGAAATAAAGCTTGATGACATACGAAATAAAGCCCTTTTCATTCATGCATTTACAGGGCTGTTACGCAATGAGTATAAGTTTAATATCATTGGACAGCTTGCAAGTGATGAAACTATCAAAGGCATGATGACTAATGAGGACGTAAAGAAGAAGAGAAGCAAAAACTAATCAAAGCAATTCCTCAAAACATCGACAAAGCCATGCTTGCCAGAAAAAGGGGGTATAAAGATTATGCGGAACGATACAGTTCCAAGGCAGCTATTTGCCTCGATTATTTCAAGTGCAATCAAATAACAGAAGAAGAAGCAGAAATATGGTGCAACCCATCAGCAAAGGACGCTACGGAGAGACTAGAGAAAATAATTAAAATACTTAGTCTTGATCCATTAATCCATAAAGTACAAAAAACTAAGGAAATCCTTAATAAATCAGGGATAACCTTAAGTCTGTTCAAAAGACAAAGGTTAAGCCAAGAAGAAATGAAAACCCTAACAGAATGTATTGCGAACCATTGCGCAGAACTCGTTGGTTTTGGCCTTCTACGTGAGCGATACAGCAAAGAATCAAAAATACCTAAAGAACGACCTATTAAGTTTATTACTGAATTCTTGAAGTTCATTGGGTTAAATGTTGAAACCATTCGAACCAGAGCAAATGACCTGCATGACAGAGAGTACCAACTTGATATTGGCGTACCTAAACCAATGGTTAGTCGATTAGGTATCGATGCGAGAACAGATAAAGAGATTCTTGAAAGCACATTAAGAGGACAAGCACTCAAGCTACTTTGCGAAGGATTAAGCTATGGGGGTATAGCAAGGGAACTTGGCATAGAAAAATGGAAAGTACAGAGGATATTAAAGTCGTAGCAGAAATATACCCGTTAGCGTTACTTAAATATATATAAACGCCACTACAGGGTACAAATGCTACGGTCAATAAGTTAACAATAAGCTTAAAACAAAGTCGTAGCAAATGTACCCGTTATGGATATTTAACTTAATACTTTCCCAAGTAATTGCTATGCCAGATGGTTATCTAAGCTTTGGCATTCTCTCGCGATGTAAGGAATGAGATTTTTACCATTACCTATGAATGAAACCTTTTTTGGAAAGTAGATAAGGTTATTTAACTCAAAAAATAAGAGATAAATTACAGTTTTCAGATGATAGAGAGTTGGTCAATGTA
>CAWHZN010000010.1:0-4263 GCA_963833865.1 uncultured Parachlamydiaceae bacterium
GTGTTTCACGTCCAGCCGACATAATTTGCAGGCAGGAGAACCTGAAAATCATTTCCACAGCATAAAGGTGCAAAAACACCATATTTGTCCCGTCTCTTGATTTGTCCTATGTTGCTTTCTTTTGTTTATTTTTGTTGTCTCTCATCTCACGTTCATTGTCATTAGTTTAACTTTCTTTCTAGCCGACATTTGGGTGCCGGCAAATGCCAAAAGCTCTTCGTTCCCCAAAGGGTGAAGGTGTTAGCGTCAACAGATGTTACATTGTTGTCGCTAATCTTTTCATTCATTTTTGCTCTTCCTTACGTAGCCTATGTGAGGTTCGATATTTTTCACTATATAGGTATATATCCATTCTCCTGTTCTCTGTTCTCTCTCCCTCCTTCTCTCGTTCATCCTTATGAACTAGTTTTCCCCAGTTTTCAGTTGCCGTTTGTTTTTGTTATTGGAACCATCTTCATCGTTTATATAAAATATATTCATCATCTGAACTTGTTTTATCCCCGAGATTACATCTACGACAAGTCAAAGTAGGATTACTAACCCCACTAACATAGCTAATACAGATCCTAGTTTTCTCTATCTCCTTCTGGCCTATTAGTTAGAGTGGGCAGGATTTCATAGGAGAAGAAAGCTAACATAATTAAAGATTATATTTTACAAATCACCCCGTCAAAACAAAATTTAAGAGATCGAACCAAAAAATGACATACATCAAAATGCATACAAGCATCGAAAAATATTTCTGAAGAATTGTTTTACTTTTAATAAAGATAGAATTTGAAAATAAGTTCCTCTAAAATCCAGACTAACACAGAGTCAATGATATTCCTAACTGTCGTAGAAAGTAAAAATGTCGAAAATGTAGAAATGTTCAAACTCAAATCTTATTGAGGTGACAACCCCCTTACGATTACAATGAGACAATCTATTTGAGCCCAATAGAGAAAAATTAACAGAACCGGGGCGGGGAATCTGATCTCACATAACTGTTGTCTCGATAAGATGTAATATTCATAGGGTGATTTAATTAAAAATTCACGACATGTAAATGGCCGCGATTTTGGCGATTCGGTATAAAATCATGTTTTAACCCACCTGAGTGCGAAACCAGGTCTTACCGTTTAGGGTGATTTTCCCCTCCTAATTTTTTTCTTGCGTTGACTCTTTCTTTCTGAAGAGTTTTATTAGCTGTTGCTTGAGTGCGTTTTTCGTGTTTTTCATAGAGCAAGTATACCGAAAAATATGGACAAGAGAAATGTTTCTTCTCTGAATTCCTAAAGAGAATCATTGGTTACCTAAGAAAGGAAAAGTTTTGATTCGAATATTCAATCACAATCAGCCGTTTCTAGGGAAGAAGAAAACGCTTACATTCCAGTTTTTAACGGAGGCTTAGCCACTTTCTCTCAAAAAAAAATAGGATTCTTATTTTATGAATATTTTCTCTCTGAGGTTAGAAGACTGAAATCTGTGATATTCTACCTCCTAATATAAAACAAAACGAGAGCTATGGCACTAATGAATTCGTATTATCAATTAATTAGAGAAATATTCAAAAGTTTACAAAATTGAAACTTAGATTATAATTGGCACACATTTTTTAAGCATAATTATAGGAATTCTTTATCCAAAGAGGGGTTTTGTTTCGGTATGGATATTACTTGAACTTCTCATTTAATCTCATTTCTCCTCTTTTTAGATTTTTGATTTATGAACAAAAACAAATATGCGTCATGTTTTTTGAGAAAAATGCAATTGTGCAGACCTATCTCTAATAATGAACATTTAATTATTACTTTATTTTCTTACATATCTTCTTCATGTAATTCCATACAAGCAAGCAATCGTTCTAAAAAAAACATTCGTTAATTTAAATTAATATGAAGAATTCTTGCAGAAAATCGTAAAAGTTATGTTTACAATTGCATCAATTATCGACCTGATACAGAACAAAAGTATGGAGTAGCTGAGCATCCCATAGAGCGGTTCCAAGAAACTTACACTTTTTTTGTAATACTGTTTTTGAATCTCTACATTCAGTTTTTATTCTAAATATTTTTTCGCAATAGATAAGCTGGAAAGACCCATTAGAATAGGTGCATTTATGCCGAAATGTTTTCAACATAAATGCACCTCTGTCTAATGGGTCCTTCCAGCTCTATCTATTGCAAAAATATTTAGAATAAAAACTGAATGTAGAGATTCAAAAACAGTATTACAAAAAAAGTGTAAGTTTCTTGTAACCGCCCTATGGGATGCTGAGTTACTATATTTTTGTTCTGTATCAGGTCGATAATTGATGCGATTTTACACATGTAAATATAACTTTTACGATTTTCTGCAAGAATTCTTAGTATTAATTTAAATTAACGAATGTTTTTTTTAGAACGATTGCTTGCTTGTATTATATTACATGAAGAAGATATGTAAGAAAATAAAGTAATAATTAAATGTTCATTATTAGAGATAGGTCTGCACAATTGCATTTTTCTCAAAAAACATGACGCATATTTGTTTTTGTTCATAAATCAAAAATCTAAAAAGAGGAGAAATGAATTTAAATGAGAAGTTCAAGTAATATCCATACCGAAACAAAACCCCTCTTTCGATTTCAAATTCCTATAATTATGCTTAAAAAATGTGTGCAAATTATAATCTAAGTTTCAATTTTGTAAACTTTTGAATATTTCTCTAATTAATTGATAATACGAATTCATTAGTGCCATAGCTTTCGTTTCGTTTTATCCAGGAGAGGGAGAATATCAGGGAGAAAGCCTCCCAAACTCAGGGAGAAACGGCCCCAAACTCAGGGAGAAAGCATTCATAAAATAAGAAAAGTATTTTCTCTGAGAGAAAGTGGCTAATTCTCGTTGGAAACTGGAGTGTAAGCGTTTTTTTTCTTAAAAACGACTGAATGTGCTTGAAAATTCGAATAAAACTTTTCCGTTCGGAGAAAACCGATGATTCTCTTTAGAAATTAGAGAGAAACGTTTCTCTTGTGCATATTTTTCGTATATTTGCTCTATGAAAAACAACGAAAAACCCACTAAACAGCAGTTAACAAAAATCTCCAAAGAGAAAGAGTCAATGCAAGAAAAAATTTAGGAGGGGGAAATCACCCTAATCGGTAAGGCCTGATTACTGCAGTCGGGTGGATTAAAACATGATTTTATACCGAGTTTTTCGAAATCGCCAAAATCGCGGCAATTTACATGTCGTGAATTTTTAATTAAATCACGATTATGAATATTACATCTTATCGAGACAACAGTTATGTGAGATCAGATTTTTTTGTCCCGGTTCTGTTAATTTTTCTCTATTGGGCTCTAATCTATTGTCTCATTGTAATCGTAAGAGAGATTGTCACCTCAATAAGATTTTCATTTTGAACATTTCTACGTTTTCGACATTTTTACTTTCTACGACAGTTAGGAATATCATCGGGCTCTATCTTAGTCTCGATTTAGAGGAACTTATTTCAAATTCTATCTTTATTGAATTTAAAACAATTCTTCGATAAATATTTTTCGAAGAGGGTATGCATTTTGATGTATGTCATTTTTTGGTTCGATCTCTTAAATTTTGTTTTGACGGGGTGATTTGTAAAATATAATCTTTAATTATGTTAGCTTTCTTCTCCTATGAATCCTGCCCACTCTAACTAATAGGCCAGAAGGAGATAGAGAAAACTATGATCTGTATTAGCTATGTTAGTGGGGTTAGTAATCCTACTTTGACTTGTCGTAGATGTAATCCCGGGGATAAAACAAGTTCAGATGATGGATATATTTTATATGAACAATGAAGATGGTTCCAATAACAAAAACAAACAACAACTGAAAGCTGGGGAAAACTAGTTCTTAAGGGAGAACGAGAGAACGAGAGAGGGAGAGAGAACAGAGAACAAGAGAATGGATATATACATATATAGTGAACAGTATCGAACCTCACTTAGGCCACGTAAGGAAAAGCAAAAAGGAATGAAAAGATTAGCGACAACAACGTAACATCTGTTGACGCTAACACCTGCACCCTTTGGAGAAAAAAGACCTTCGAAGCGCCTCGACTACCCCTAAGTGTCGACAGGGAAGAAAGACAAACTATTGACAATGGGTGTGAGGTGAGATACAAAAAAAGAACAAAACAGACAACGCAAAAAAACAAGAGAAGGATAAGTATTGTGCAGTTTGACCTTTATCCAGTGGAAATGTGGTTTTCAAGCTCTCCTGCCTGCAATTCTGTCGGCTGGACATGAAACGCATTAAC